>CALKJE010000221.1 GCA_937995675.1 uncultured Saprospiraceae bacterium | reverse complement strand
ATTCACTAAGATAATACCAGTAGGCTTTATCGACCCAATCGTTGAGTTGTTTTTTGGTCACCTGTTTTTCATCCGCCATTAGACCAGCAAGATACATGGCGTCAGAATTCCCAGTATCGTAAAGTGCTAAGGAAAGTTCTTGGTTCTTTTTTGTTTTCTTTAGAATCTTTTTCAGATCGGCCACTTTAACGCCAAAAAAAGGTTCTTTAGCACCATGTTTTAATAACGTGTTTTTGGTTCGTTCATCGCCATACGATTCGAGTTCTTTGAGTACTTCTTGGAGTGTCATGCTTTGATTTTTTTGCTCAATATCTAATCAAGCGGTTGAATTGAAAGACCTGCGTTTTTTTTAACTTCAGTACCTAAAGATAAAATATTTCTTAAAAAAGAAAATATTTATTTATTGAGAATGTTAATCTTAAAAATTATTTTTTAAAAGGGCGGCGTTGAATCCATTCGGGAGATTTGGGTTGAAGGAATTCAACCATAGATTGGAGGAGGCGATTAGAAAACTTAGAACGATGGCGAGCATAAAAATACATTTCTTCCGGTTCCGCGCCGATGGAACTTTTAATTTCTAAAGCAGTACGAGCAAAGACGATTTTTTTGACATTTGCTGCAATTCCATCTTGGGTAATATCAAATAGGATGTTTAGATAGGTTTGATAAATTCTATTTTTTTCATAATCAAAGCCCAAAAAATGTGCTTCTAGTTCTTCGCAATTTTTAATCGTTGTATAATATCCGATTAGTTCCTCTTCTACAAAATAACCTGTTAATTGAAATGCTTCTGGAAAAGCTCTTTTTAATTCTAAAAAATAATCTTCATGCAATTCTGCAGAGTTAAAATCCGAATTATTTGCCACCCCTAAATACATCTCATGGATCCGCTTTTTATTTGCGATAATAGTGTCCAGATCCATCGATTCTTTTCTAATCGGAGCGGCTTTTTTAAACGCCCTTTTCATCCGGACTCGATATTTAGAAGAAATACGATCTACATAATCTTGGAAAGTTCGCCAGTTGGGATCTAATTCAAAAACCATATTGGGCTGCATCGTAAACTCCTGATAATGTTTGCATAACAAAGGACCGATGTCTTCTTTATTTTCTTCAGCAATTTCTTTAATTAAAATCGCACTTACCTCGGTTCCTTGCTGACTTAACTTAGGCAAAACCCCGTTGAGCCCATTGTATAAAAGATCTACTTGATTGGAAATATTCAGATGCGGTGAAAAATAAAAGCCGTGTTCTCCAGTTAGCAATAGGTTCCCGCAGACCAAAGTATAAAAGCTGATTTTTTCCGCTACCTTATCTTTTACAAAAGATCCGATTCGCCCCAATAAACCTACGTCTGCTTTTTCTTCTTGAATATTTTGGTTAGCACGAAATAGTTGAATTTGTGCGATGGCAATTCCAGCGGGCTTTTTATTTTGATAAAACACTAGATAGGCAAACTGCATTTCCCGAGGAGGGAATTTTTCTAATACACTTAAATAAGTTCTTTGTAAAAAAATATTATCCTTCGGCGCAAGCTGATCCCACGCCTCTGGAATCGCCTCTATCTTTCGATACAACGCTACTTCGGTATCTTCACCCAAACTTATTAATTCACTAGTGACGGTCATTGTATCAGAATAGTAAAACTTTGAACTCACATACCATTTAACTACTCAAAAAGGTATAAAGTTGTGAAAATCCTTATATAGGAGTTGAATTTCTAATTAAAAATAAAAAAGGCCTTTGGAAGCTGCTTCTTGCCGCTTGCTACTGGCTTCTTGCTCGCTTCTATCGCGATAAAAGAGGGCCAGAAGCCAGAAGCAAAACACCCCAAATTCAATTAGAAGTTGATGTTTCTTTAATTCAAATATTTATTTTCACCCCCTGATTCGCATATATAATAAAAGTTAAGAAAGAGTCCCCTACTGCTCTACTGATTCCCCTACTTGCCATTTCTTTATTTGCATCAGTGCATGTTGCTCATTTTCCCAGCCTTTTAGTTTGGTTCGACCTAGTCCTTTATAATTCAAAAACCAAGTTTCAATGATCCGCATTCCAGCGTTGTATTTAATCAAAAAGTCTTCAAATCCATCGACTTGAATGATCTGTAGACTGGAATCTACTGGAATGGCGATGATTTTGGTATCAATTTCTCCATCATCGATCAAGTTAAGCACCCCAATTGGACGGATAGCCAGCAAAGTTCCCGTCGGCTGAGCAGAAGCAATTACCAATACATCCAAAGCATCTCCGTCTCCACCCCGCTCTTGATCCATCATGGTAGAAGGAATAAATCCATAATTGGCTGGATACGGTAAAAAGTCGATCACTCGGTCTTTTCCATCCTTTTGATCAGACTCAAATCGCTTATTTTCGGTATTAAACTCAATTTTTTGATTGGTTCCCGCCGGAATTTCAATCACGGCATTGATAGCGCCTGCTTCCGTAATAGCAGGGGCACGATAGACATCTCCTTGGCTAGATTGACAAGAAATAATGGTAGAAAGGAGAAATACTACTAAAAACAAGTTAAGATTATCACTCATAAGAATTCAAAAGTAAGTAAATTATCCTTACTTTACCCAATATTCCTACCTCCACTCAACACTTGTCTAAATAGAGGTTTTGTAGTAATCAGGACTTTTAACACCAGAATGATTGTGTATTTTTACAAGTTCTTATTTACCTGAGCAACACGATTTTAGGTAATGCCTCAGACAAACTATATTACTTCAACTCTTAATATTGAACAATTTCTGAAAAATTTGTTTGATAGAATAATAAACACTTTAATAAAGAAATTATGAGCAAGGACACTTATTTCGATCCCGCAGACCTAAAAAAGTTTGGAAATATCACAGATTACCAAGAACCAATGGGTAAGAAATTTTTTGATTATTACGGTGAGGTCTTTAAAGAAGGCGCTTTGACCGAAAGAGAAAAAGCACTGATTGCTCTTGGTGTAGCACACGCACTCCAATGTCCTTATTGTATTGATGCTTACTCTAGTACTTGTTTGGTCAAAGGAGCAGACGAAGAACAAATGATGGAAGCAGTCCATGTCGCAGCAGCGATTCGAGCAGGTACGACGCTCGTCTACAGTACGCAGATGATGAAGCACGTTGATAAGTTAAGTATG
Organism: uncultured Saprospiraceae bacterium; assembly: GCA_937995675.1. Taxonomy (GTDB): domain Bacteria; phylum Bacteroidota; class Bacteroidia; order Chitinophagales; family Saprospiraceae; genus JALZUU01. The sequence continues at coordinate 11,727 of CALKJE010000221.1, read as the reverse complement.
TAACTGACTGATCCCGACTGAAAGGAGGGCAACGCATGACAATGCGTTGAAGGAAGGCACCGCGAAAGCGGACGGGATGGCAATTTCATACTAATCGATCATACCTTCATATAAAAAACAGTTACGTTCCCGAAGGGTGGCGTATGACAATACGCCAAGTGAAGGCACCGCGAAATCGACGAAGGAGATTCATGAGCGAAGCGAACTAAAGCGGATGGGCGGCCATAAAAATATCAAATAAAGGCATCCTACTTACTGGCAGGCAGGTGTGAGATCCATGAGCGATAGAGCACTAAAGTGAATGGGATGGCACGACAATATTTTAAGCCAGAATTTTTTGTATCTACACGTGGACGTGTAAACTAGCGGTATAAATTATTATTTTAAAAAAACAGGTAAGTACTTGGACAAAAATATATGTAAGTTATGACAGAAAACATTTTCAGGATAATCGAGGCACAAAAAACATGAACGAGTGTAAACTCGTGAACCGCAAAGCGGACGGGATGCTACCGTAGCATAGTGAGTATTTTTGGAACGAAGAGTAGCCTGAAAATGTTTTGTCATAACTTATAGTTTATTTTGTCCACGTACTTAACACAATATAAAATTTAAAAATGGGAGTTAAGCAAAAGTCGAAGTCGCTAAAAGCGAGAGAGGATAATTTATCGGATAGTTTTTTCCAACTAGAAGTCCTAAATGGTCGTCAGTTGATGGAAGAGCAATTTCCTAGTTTTGCAGGAAAGGTAGCTGATTTAGGGCATCGTCCATTGCAGTCTACAGGTATTCAGATTTTCCAACTAAACATTGGTAAACTTTGTAACCAGACTTGTTCGCATTGTCATGTCGATGCAGGACCAGATCGAAAAGAAGAAAATATGGATCGCGCTACGTTAGAGCGATGCTTAGAAATAATTGGTGCGACGCCTTCTATCACGACAGTAGATATTACGGGAGGAGCTCCAGAGATGAATCCGCACTTCCGATGGTTTGTAGAGGAATGTACTAAGTTAGGAAAACAGGTAATCGATCGTTGTAACTTGACCATCATTATGGCCAATAAAAAATACCACGATATGCCGGAATTTTTAGCGAAGCATAAGGTACAAATCGTTTCTTCGCTACCCTATTTTTCTAAAAAGAGAACCGATAGTCAACGTGGTGATGGTGTGTTTGAAGATTCCATTAAAGCGCTACAAATGCTCAATGCAGTCGGTTATGGAAAAGAAGGTACGGGTTTAGAATTGCACTTAGTTTATAATCCATCTGGCGCGTTTTTGCCAGATAATCAAGAAAATTTACAAGCAGAATTTAAACGTCAATTGAGTCGTAAATACGATATCGTTTTTAATAATTTATTTGCGATTACCAATTTACCCATTGCGCGATTTTTAGAATATTTGATTGAAAGTGATAATTACAAAGATTATATGCAAGCTTTAATTGAGGCTTTCAATCCGGCCACAGTCATGGGGCTGATGTGTAGAAATACGATCTCTGTGAGTTGGGATGGATATTTATATGATTGTGATTTTAATCAAATGTTGGATTTGAAAGTAGCGGTGCCTGGATCGACCCATCTCGATACTTTCGATGCTAATAAATTACAAGAAAGGAATATCGTGCTCAACCAACATTGCTATGGTTGTACGGCGGGTGCAGGATCTAGTTGTGGTGGAGAAATTACGTAAGAATGGAATATTCAATATTGAATATCCAATAAGGAATATTGATTTTTCTTTCAATCGTAAAAGCGGTACTTTCTATATTTAAGCTAGCGCTCTTTTATTTTTTAAGGTGAAATATATTTTTGATAGAAAATCCCTTAATACGCAATGCGGAGGGTCCCCTTTAATTTTTTTTTAAATAGAGGGAAACTAAAAAATAGGGGTTTATAGAATACGCATTAATTCAAATTGGCTATTGTACAATTAACTTCTTTGAGAGCAACAGGTCGTTTTCATTTTTAATTTTAATAAAATAAATCCCTGGTGTATTCGGTCCAGCAAATTGAAAATCCATTTCTAATTTTTCCTGACTAATTAATTTCCCCATTAAATCAAAAATAGAAACTTCTATGTTTGATGATTCAAAGTTTAGATTTTTAATCGTTAACAACTCATTACTACTTGTTGGATTTGGAAAAAGAATGGGCTGATCAATTTTTCTAAGATCATTATTAGAAACGATCTCTCCTTTGAAATAATATTCTTCTCGATATTTTTCTAAAACGAATTGCCCAATATCGAATTGGTATAAAAATAAAGATTCTTCGTAGCGTACCTCTTCTTCATTCAAATCGATATAGTTAAAATACTGTCTAGTAATTCTTTGGTCTGCAGTTGGTAGACTATAATCATAAGTTATGATAGAATCTGGTAAACCGCTATAGATACCTCTTCCAACATACTCTTCCACTCTTCCTGTGTTCAACCAATCATTATTATTCCAAGAATCAATATTTCGAATAATTCGATTTTCTTGAGCGTCGTAATTAAAAATTGATCGAGATAAATTTTGGCAATTAGTGGTATCTGGGAAAGTATAAAGACAAAAGACAACGGTATCTTGTTGTTGATCATCATTATAAGAAATGGTCATTTTATCAGAAAAGAAAGCGGTTCCATCACTTCCGATCAAACCAATAATCTCTAAAGGCTGGTTGTTATTATTGTATTGAACTCTATCACCGAAAGTAAAAATAAAATCCCCATTTTGGTCGGCATTAAAGTAAGATTGTAAAATTCGATTACCCGAAGCATCATAGGTATTCTCTACCTTTTCCTGATTCGCCCAAGTATTGTTTACCCAAATTTGAGTAATCTGATTTTTCAATAGATCATCACTAGTATAATCTATGGTCACCAACTGATCGTTTACCCAAAGACTGTTTACATAAACTTCAGTAAGCAATTGTATGGGTTGATCGTTGTCGAAGCTGGTCGTAATTCGTTTAGAATTTTCCCAGGATCCGTTTGAAAAAATTTCTACAAGTTCTACTTCTTGCATATTTGGATAAGTAAAACTTGATCGTTCATCCTCTCTTCGAATTTCTATTAATTCATTTTCTGTATTGTAGGAATATCCAGCAAAGGACGCTACCTCAATAGGATTACCCACAAAATCCAATGATCTAAAAAAAGAATAGGAACTATCTATGCGTAGAGGAATAAAGTCTTGAGCAGTTGCCATAAGACTAAACATAAAACATAAGATAAAGACTTGTAATATTCTCATAAGCAGGCCAATTAACCTCAGTAAAAGCTGTAGTTAACAAATAAATGTTGACCGATATTTCAGTGATATCGCCAACAAAAAATATATTGAGTTTAGGGGACTGCGGAAATGTTTGGACTCTAAAAGTAATAAACTTATAGATAAATTATAAACAAAGATACAAACAAAAACATTCTAGTTACCATGAAAGTGACTAGAATGTTCTAAAAAGGTGAATATTAACTTCACCAAATTATTTTTTAGTGGAAATTAGACCGCTTTTAACGCACTATTGACGGCCTCTGCGTTGATGGCATGATGAGAAGTATCATAAATTGCTTTTCCATCTTTAATCAAAATCACTTGTGGTGATTGATGAATAACATCTAACTTTTCTGCAATCAAATTAGAAACAGAACGGTAATTAAGCAAATCTAAATAATAGAAATCCATTTTTTCTGGATCAATATCCCAATTAGATTCTAAGCGATGCTTGGCTCCTGCACTGATTCCACAGGTCGTGCTATGCTTAAAAAGCATCACCGGTCTCTCGTGCGAACCTTTGATAATTTCCTCTAACTGTGCTTCACTATCTAGGGTTTTCCAATCTGAATGTAAATTGTTCTTTTGTGAATTTCTTAAATTATCTAAAAATCCCATGTTGATATTTTTATAAAAGGTTTGACTAATGAAATTATTTAAAAACTTCCTTTCGTTTGAATATAATTGAAGAAGTATATTTATTTCCTAACAGTATTTCTGGCTTAATGTTCGAATTTTTCCGTATTAATTACGCACAAAAGGAAATAGAAGTTCCATTCTCACTTTATAGTTGATTACTAAGTTTTTAAAATATTGAAATTGTTTAAGAATTTTGGTAAAAAAGAAGTTCTTTTGTAGTAGTTATTCTGAATGAATCAGTCAACACTATGCAACTCAAAAAAATACAAGAAGCCATTTCGGTTTATAAAGATTTTCTAAAAAAAACGCCAGACCAACGAGAATTATTTGCTTGGGAATCACAGAAAGTCTTTCAAAAAAATTGGGATATCGACGCACCAGATTTTGGAAAGATGTATGACCTTAGTCTGCAAAATTCCCATAGTCGACGATGGTGGACGGGAGATAATTTTAAACCTAAAAAGAGAATGCTGGAATTTATCCACCAGAATTCAGACTTTGTTCGATCTATGTTTCGAGCATTATTTGATGAATCTAAACCCATCGAAAATCGGATTTCAAAATTTCAATTTGGTTGTGATATCATGATGCAAGATTATAAAGAGGATCATCCTACGAGTATTGAAAACAATCATTTCCATTTAGAAAATCATGTGATCTCCATGTATCTCGGTTTTCGATATCCTACTCAATATGCCGTTTATTTTTATCCGGAGTTTGCTAGCATGATGAAAAAAATCGGTAGCACCAAAGTCCCAGAACCTTTCGAAATGGAACGCTTTTTTAAGATCACTAAAACCTTAACGACCTTTCTCCATAAAGAGGAGGAACTGATTTCACTTCACCAAAAATCGGTGAACGCTGCTCCACTCTACCAAGATGAATCTATGTTATTGGTGACGGATTTTTATCGGTTTATTGGGCTGACAGATTGGGGAAAGGAGTAAGATGTTTTTTTTAAAATTTCAAAATCAAATTCAAGCGCAATAGCAAAAGCTAAATCTAAATACCGCTTTAAGAAACCTTGCTTGGCTGTATACTAGCGCGCAGATTTCTCAAAGCTAGTGTAGGTATAAAAGTTAGTGTTTTAAATCGTCCTCTTAAAATCCACCGTCTTCCGCAAACGATCATACGTCCGCTTTGCCTCGTTATGGTCTAGCGTCTGCTGTCCATCCGAAAATGCTTTTTCAGGATACGCGTGTACTTCCATAATCACGGCATCTGCTCCGGCCATAATTCCTGCTAAGGCAACCGGTTCCACAAAACGTCGTACGCCGATACCATGGGAAGGATCGATGACTACTGGAAGGTGGGTTTTTTCTTTTAGAATCGGAATGGCATTGATGTCGAGGGTATTTCGATAAGCCTTTTCGTAGGTTCTGATTCCACGTTCGCAAAGCATAATGCGCTCGTTACCATTGGAAAAAATATATTCCGCCGCTTGTAGCAATTCTTCGATCGTTCCAGAAATACCTCGCTTCAACAAAATAGGTTTATCTACTTTTCCAAGCGCATCTAAGAGGTTGAAGTTTTGCGAGTTTCTTGCGCCCACTTGAAAGATATCGACATAATCATACATCGGTTTGATCTGCTCAGTCATCATCACTTCCGTGACAATCTTGATTCCAGCGGCGCTACATTTTTGGTAAAATAGTTTTAATCCTTCAATTCCCAATCCTCGAAATGAATAGGGAGAACTCCGTGGTTTATAAACGCCACCTCGCATGATTTTAATATTATTGGCCACCAAATGCGCAACGGTTCTTTCGATTTGTTCTTCTGATTCGATCGAACAAGGTCCGGACATAATTTGGAAATTTCCGCCACCTATTTGTACACCATCTCCTAGATCAATTGCCGTATCTTGTGTTTTCCACTTTCGTGAAACCAACTTATACGCATCACTGACGCGATGAATATCTAGGATTCCTGGTAAAGTTCCAATGGCGCGAATATCAAAAGCTTTTTTTCCAATGCCAATCATATATTTCCCGTATTGGGTTTCTACTTGATTGGTGGTATAGTTGATATCAGCTAGCTTATCTTCGAGTTGAGAAAGCTGGTCAGTAGTTATGTTTTTTTCTAGTTGAATTATCATAGGATTATTTTTATTTCGAGGTTTAGTTTTTTTTGTATTGAATTTAAATAGTAATTGGCTTATTCCGAATCCCCTTCACAAACTCCTCAATCGTTTTCTCCAGTTCACCCTCCCCATTTTCCAACGCCCGAATAAAAGCACTTCCTATGATCGCACCATCTGCATATTGACAAGCCGTCGTAAAACTTTGATGATCTGAAATTCCAAATCCAATCATTCTTGGCAATCTTAGATTCATGTTTTCAATTCGTTCAAAATAAGCGACTTGCTCGGGAGAAATTTCTTTGCTATTACCTGTGATGGCAGCACTCGACACGACATAAATAAAACCTCGACTCAGCTGATCAATCTTTCTAATTCGCTCTTCACTCGTCTGTGGAGTGATTAAAAAGATTGGAGCGAGATCGTATTTTTTAAATAAATCTTGATATTCATTTTCATAAACAGACAAAGGTAGATCTGGTAAAATCAATCCATCCACTCCTACCGCTTGACAACGTTTTAGAAAAGCTTCTTCGCCAAATTGCATCACTTGATTAAAGTAGCCCATCAAGACTAAGGGTGTCTCTACTTCTTCTCGTATTTTTTCTAATTGAGCAAATAGTACCGATACACTCATCCCATTTTCTAGCGCCTGCATTCCGCTTTTTTGAATCGTCGGACCATCGGCCATCGGATCAGAATATGGCATTCCTACTTCGATCACATCTACCCCACTCTTAGACAAACTACGAATGATCGTTTCCGTATCTTTCAATGCTGGGAATCCTGCTGTAAAGTAGACATTGAGCAGTTGCTGATTTTTATTTTTAAAAGTTTTTTCTAAACGAAACATTGGTTCAGTTTTGAGTTTTGAGTTATTGGGTTTTGGAGTTGATTACTCGTAGATAAAATTCATAAATTTTATTTACTGGGTTTTGAGGATGGGGCTTCGTAGATAAAATTCGTGAATTTTATTTACTACGAAAGCCCTTAGCCTAAGTGTTTTATATAAGTATTCAGATCCTTATCTCCGCGGCCTGATAGGTTCACGACGATGACGTCTGATTTTTTGAATTCAATTTTATCTAAGGCAGCAAACGCATGAGCGGTTTCTAGTGCCGGAATAATCCCTTCTCTTTTAGATAAATCATAAGCCGCATTCAGCGCTTCCTGATCTGTGATGTGCACCGCTTCTGCTCTACCTGACTGAATTAGATGTGCGTGCATCGGACCAATCCCTGGATAATCTAATCCAGCAGAAATTGAATACGGTTCGATGATTTGACCATCTGGTGTTTGCATCAAAAGCGTTCGGCTTCCGTGGATAATTCCTTCGGTTCCCAGTACGGAAGTCGCAGCTGATTCTCCACTATCGACTCCAAGGCCAGAAGCTTCCACAGCGATGAGCCGTACTTCTTCTTCATTTAGATAATGATAAAAAGCGCCCGCAGCATTGCTTCCTCCACCGACACAAGCAATAATCAAATCAGGATTTGGTTTTCCTGTTGCTGCTTCTAACTGCCATTTTATTTCTTCACTAATCACCGATTGAAAACGAGCCACCATATCGGGATAAGGATGCGGTCCTACTACGGAACCAATAATATAATGGGTGTCTTCTGGATTATTAATCCAATCTCGAATCGCTTCATTCGTCGCATCTTTGAGGGTCTGACTTCCGCTGGTTGCTGGACGAACTTCCGCACCTAGCATCTTCATCCGCGAGACGTTTGGCTGTTGACGTTCGATATCTACCGCTCCCATATACACGACACAAGGCAAGCCCATTAAGGCACAAACGGTTGCCGTTGCTACGCCGTGCTGCCCTGCTCCGGTTTCCGCAATGATCCGTTTTTTCCCTAGTCTTTTTGCTAGCAAAATTTGACCAATCGTATTATTAACTTTATGTGCACCAGTATGACAAAGATCTTCTCGTTTGAGATAAATATTGGTTTGATATTTTTCAGATAATCGCTGCGCTAAAAACAGCGGAGTTGGTCGCCCGACGTAATCACGCAGTAAGTGTCGAAACTCTTTTTGAAAGCTTTCATCTTTGATCATTTCGACATAAGTCTGTCGAATTTCCTCTACGTTGGGATGTAACATTTCTGGAATGAATGCTCCTCCGAAACGACCGTAATATCCTTCTTTTGATATGTTTATCATGAGTTGTTCATTTGTTGAATCGTTGAATCGTTGAATCGTTGAATTTTCTTTAACGTGTTTTCTTTTAGAAACCATCGTTTCCCATTTTGTATTTTTGCTTTTGCTTTTGAAATTGAATTTGTTTTTGAAAAACAAGTAACAGGAATCGCTAACTTTATATACATAACTTTAGTACCTACTAACTAGCGTTTCATCCCCAATCTCCTACTCGTTCGGTGTTGAGGTCATTGATGAAGTCGCTGATGACTACGACATTTTTATATCCTGGTTCTATTTCAAAACCGCTATTTAAATCAATTGCTTTGAGCATTGGGTAATCTAGTTTTTTTATTTTTTTGGCGTGTTCTGGTTTGATTCCACCACTTAAAATAAAAGGCGTATTACCTTTGTATCTTTTTAGAATTCGCCATTCAAAAACGACACCGTTGCCTCCACGTTTTTTTCCTTTGGTATCAAACAAGAAATAATCGCAGTAATATTGAAAAGCTTCCGTTTGGGTAAAAATAAAATCTTCATCTACTGAAAATGCTTTGATAATTTTTACTCCTTTACCTTTTAGTTTAGAACAATAAAAAACATTTTCGTCTCCATGCAATTGCACATAATCAAGTCCGTATGCTTTTACTTTTTCTAGAATAAAATCAATTCTAGCATTCACAAATACGCCTACTTTTTTTACTGTTTTAGAATGTAATTTATCAAACCCAGTAAATGCTTCTGGCGGTTGATCCATATTGCGTGGAGAGTCTTCGTAAAAAATAAATCCAACATAATGAATACCTAGTTGAAGAATTGATTCAACGTTGGCAGGAATTTTCAGACCACATACTTTGATTTCCATAATTAAGAATTTTGGGATTGAAATACTTGATGAATTAATTCACCGCAAGCTTTTCCGGGATCGGCATTTTTCATAAACTGTTCACCGATTAAAAATCCGTCAAAACCCGCTTTTAATAAAGTAACGATGTCTTCAGCCGTTTTAATACCACTCTCTGAAATTTTTATTTGTCCTTCAGGAATTTGTGATGCTATTTTTACAGAATTTTGAATATCCGTTTTAAAAACCCGAAGATCTCGATTGTTTACTCCTAGAACATCAATATGACCATTTAGTTTTTCTAATCCTGTCTCATCATGTATTTCCATCAAAACTTCTAGTCCTAAACCATTCGCCGTCGCTGCCAGATTTTTTAACGCTTCCTTCTCTAAACATTCTGCAATCAATAAAACCGCATCCGCTCCTGCACTTTTCGCTTCTAATAATTGATATTCGTCAATAATAAAATCCTTGCGAAGAATTGGACAAAAATTATATTTTCGAGCTTCCGTTAGATCCGCTAAACTTCCACCGAAAAAATCTTGATCAGTCAATACGGACAAAGCCGACGCTCCTGCCTGCATATATCCAATCGACACTTTTTCTACCTCCGCATATAAATTAATGGCTGGCTTAGAAGGTGATTTTCGTTTAAACTCTGCAATGATTCCCAACTTATCTGAACGAGTCAAATATTTCTTTAGGGACACCACAGGTGTTTTAAAGTAAATTGTTTTCTCCAATAGTGATACTGGATAAAGCGACTTACGTTCTGCTACTTCTTTTCTTTTGTGGTTAACTATTTTATCTAGGATGTTCATTGATGTTGAGGTGTTTAATCGTTTATTTGTTGAATCGTTTAATCGTTTAATCGTTGAAAATAGTGCTTTGGTTTTTACACCTAAAAAGAAATCATCTATGCAAAATATACCTGTAAGATTTAGCATGGCTTTCGGCAAAAACAGGCTCAACGATTAAACAAATCAACAAATCAACATTTTTAAAATATTATACGCTTTTCCGCTGGTTAAAGATTCACGGGCTTTGGCGACTGCATCTGGGAGGCTTAATTCGGGTTCAAAGGACTGAATTGCCATGCCAGCGTTGGCGAGTACGACGTCTCTTTGTGCAGGCGTTCCTTTATTTTCTAGGACATTGGTAAATATCTTAGCAGCTTCCGGGACGGTGTCTCCTCCGAATAAATCGGATGGTTTTAATTTGTTCAATCCAAAATTCTCTGGAAGGAATATTTTTTCACTATCACGGGTTCGGATGCTAGCAGGTCCGGTGAGGGAAATTTCGTCGTAACCATCCAATGCATAGACCACAGAAAAATCTCTAGATTCGGTTTGTAGAATATATTGATAAAGGCGAGCAAGTTCTTGATTATAAACACCTAATAAGTTATGCTTTGGCTGAATTGGATTGACCAGTGGGCCTAGCATATTAAAAAAGGTTTTTATGCCCAGTTGACGACGTACGGGTGCAACCGTTTTCATGGCTGGATGAAAAAACGGTGCATGTAAAAAGCATAGGTTACTTTCTTCCAATTGTCTTTTCAAGATCGCTGAATCATTGGTAAATTCATATCCCAAGAATTTTAAAACATCAGAAGAACCACAAGCAGAAGATACGCCGTAATTTCCATGTTTGGTCACCTTATGTCCCGCACCTGCCACCACAAAAGCCGATAAGGTAGAGACATTGAACGTATTTTTTCCATCCCCTCCGGTCCCAACAATATCGATGGTATCGGTGGTTCCTAGATCTATCTTTACACAGAGTTCTAAAAGGGCATCTCGAAAACCTGCCAACTCGTATTGGGTAATCGGTCGCATTCGAAATACGGTCAGAAAAGAAGCAATGCTTACTTCGTTGAATTCCCCAGCAGCGATTCGTTTTAGGATTTCGCTAGCTTCGGTTCTTGACAATTTTTCGTGTTCCAGTAATTTATTTAGAATTTGTTTCATAGCGTATTATTTCCAGTTTTAATGACTACCGCTTCCGGTTCAAATTTCAGACTTACTCCCGCTGATTTTAGAAAGTTCGCCAACATCTTTTTTCCATAAGGTGTCATCACAGATTCAGGATGAAACTGTACGCCGTGAATTGGATACTCCCGATGTTGCATGGCCATGATACTTCCATCTTCAGCAGTAGCGGTCACCATTAGTTCGGCTGGTAATTCCGCTGGTTGTACTACCCAAGAGTGATAACGTCCTGCCATAAACGGCGTCGGAATATCTGCGAACAAAGTACTATCCTTGAAGGTAACATCAACCGGTGTTTCTAAACCATGATATACTCTGGTCAGATTATGTAGATCACCACCGAAGGCTTCCCCGATCGCTTGATGTCCTAAGCATACACCAAGAATTGGTTTTTGGGTATAATACTTTTTTAATAAGGCTGGCATGATTCCCGCATCTTTAGGGAGTCCTGGCCCAGGAGATAAAATGATGACGTCATATGCTTCTACCGCTTCTAAACTGATCTCATCATTTCGAAAAATATCCACAGTTGCATCTGCAATCTCGAGAACATAGTGAACCAGATTGTAGGTAAAAGAATCGTAATTGTCGAGTACTAGAATTTTCATTTATTTTATTTATTTGCTTTGCGGCCTTCTGACTTCCTAACTCTAAAGCCACGTTAGTTATGGTGCCAGGTTATACGGCAACAATGAGCATGTACCCTGAACATGTTGATATGCTAGCAAGGCGCGGTTATCATGTTGTTGGGATTGATATGCGCGGACAGGGCG
>CALKJE010000220.1 GCA_937995675.1 uncultured Saprospiraceae bacterium | reverse complement strand
TAGGTTACAGCTAAAACTGGTGACAGGTGGCTTAGTTTTACATGCAAAAAGAGTTAAAGTAAAACTTAAAGTTAGAAACACTAATATTCTATTCATCAGGCGATTTTTAATTGGTTATGCTTTTTAATAAAAGTAGAATTAATAAGGCCACTAAGGCACGAAGACACAAAGGAGAATAAATAGTTCTGCAATTCAAAAAATCAAACAATCCTCCTTTGCAATAACAGAAAATCCGCGACCACCAACGCCGCCATCGCCTCTACAATCGGCACCGCCCTTGGCACTACACAAGGATCATGTCTTCCGCGTCCACTAACCGTCGTAGCTTCCCCGCTCGTATTGACACTTTGTTGCTCAGGAATAATGGTGGCTACGGGTTTAAAGGCGGTTCTAAAATAGATATCCATTCCGTTAGAAATACCGCCTTGGATACCTCCACTAAAGTTGGTTGAGGTGGTTATTTTTCCATCTATATTTTCAAAAATATCATTGTGCTCAGAACCTCGCATAGTGACACCATCAAATCCACTTCCATATTCAAAGCCTTTACAAGCATTGATGCCCAACATCGCATTCCCTAAAGCAGCATGCAATTTATCAAATACTGGTTCACCGAGACCAATCGGACATCCTTGAATAACCGCGGAGACCACGCCACCAATGGTATCGCCTTGCTTTTTGATGGTTTTTATTAATTCAATCATCTGATCTGCCATTGCCAAGTCTGGACAACGAATCGGGGTATTTTCTATTTGACTAAAGTCTAAATTTTTATAATCAGTCGGACATTTTAAATCTCCTACTTGACTAACATATCCGGTGATTTTTATTCCATGTTCTTTTAAAAACAATTTGGCAATTGCTCCAGCCGCAACTCTAGCCGCTGTTTCTCTAGCAGAGCTCCTTCCTCCACCACGATAATCTCGTAGTCCATATTTTTTTTGATAGGTAAAATCTGCATGAGAAGGACGGTATTTTTCCGCAATATGGGAATAGTCTTTAGACCGGGCATCCTTATTTTTAATCAACATCATCAACGGAGTACCTGTCGACTTTCCTTCAAAAACCCCACTCAGAATCTCCATTTGGTCCGCTTCTTTTCGTTGCGTAACTATCGCAGATTGCCCAGGACGACGACGCGCTAACTCTTCCTGAATAAACGTCTCATCAATCTTCAACCCAGGAGGACAACCATCAATTGTTACTCCAATGGCTTTGCCATGGGATTCTCCAAATGTTGTAATTCTAAACAATTTTCCAAAACTATTCATCTTATTTGTTTCGAGGTATTCTTTTAAATTTTTATAGGAATTGATTTTAAATTCGCTGTTTTCTAATCATAGAAAGTAGCTATTTAAACGGCAAGTTAATAATATCCACTCTTTGAGGGAACTCAAATGCCAAAATATTGTTTACCAGAGGTAAAATGAGGAACTTTGAAACTCAAAATACACTACAGGACCTTTTTCGAATATATTATTTGTATATACTTTATTCGAAAAATATAATGAAATAACTGAGTTCAGGATTAAAGACCTAGAAAGGCAATTTAATGGCTAAAAAAGAAGAAGAGATTTTCCAAAAGAAAAATCCTTTGTGCCGTTGTACCTTTGTGGCAATTTATGTTATTCTAAACTTATAGAAAAGAAATAAATGCAACTCGTACCGAAAGACTTTTACGAAAAATTAGAATTTGATAAGATCGTCCAACTTTTGCTCCGATATGGAATGGGGCAGCCGGGGATTGATCGATTGAAAGCGCTTGAACCTGTTACCGATTTAGTTTCTATTGATCGATGGTTAAAGGAAACGGCGGAGTTTAGAGCGTCGATGGAGGAGAAGACCCACTTTCCAATGACGAATTATACCGATATTTCGGAATACCTTCAGCATTTAGAAGTCATTGATTATGTGATGCCGATTGAGGCTTTGCAAGAAATCAATGTGGTCATTGTTTCTATCCATCAAATAAAAAAATACTTTAGTTACGCTCGTCGCGAATCCTTTCCTCAGCTTAGTCTACTCATTAAAGACTTAATTTTCGATGAAGCACTCATCAAATCCATCACCTCCGTCATTGATGAAAATGGCGAAATTAGACCCAACGCCTCTCCAGATTTACAGAAGATTCGAAAAATGATTAATTCTAAAAATATAGAATTAGATAAACGTTTTCGGAAATTAGTTACGGAGTTCAGGCAAAAAGGTTGGTTGACAGAAAGTGCAGAGAGTATCCGTAACGGACGTCGTGTACTCAGTGTACCTGCGGAACATAAACGAAAAATTCGTGGTATTATCCATGATGAGTCTGCCACCGGAAAAACTACTTTTATTGAACCAGAGGTAATCATTGCGATTAACAATGATATTTTTGATTTAGAAAAAGAAGAGCAACGTGAGATTTATAGAATCTTAAAAGAGCTGAGTACGACTTTACGACCTTATACGTCCCAATTGGCTAGTTATCTTGAGGTGATTATAAAATATGATGTAATTCAAGCCAAAGCTCAATTGGCGCGTCAATACGACGGTGTCCGTCCTAAACTTCGAACGGCCGCTCATATCCAACTAGAAAAAGCGTATCATCCTTTACTTTTGTTAAAAAATAAGGATACTAAAAAAGAGACGGTTCCCTTCAATTTAAAATTTTCAGAAGGAAATCGAATTCTATTATTGAGTGGTCCGAATGCTGGAGGAAAATCCATTACCATGAAATCGGTTGGATTATTACAAGTCATGGTACAAGCTGGATTATTGGTGCCTGTTTCTGAAGAATCGGAGTTTGGTATTTTTCAAAAACTATTTGCCGACATCGGAGATTCGCAATCTTTGGAAGACGACTTGAGTACGTATAGTTCTCGGCTACAAAATATGCGAGCCTTTCTAAAAAATGCAGGCGATCAGAGTTTGGTTTTAATTGATGAATTTGGTTCAGGTACCGATCCTAAAATTGGAGGAGCGATTGCCGAAGGTATTTTAAAAATTCTAAATCAGAGAAAAGTATATGGTGTCATTACGACGCATTATTCCAATCTGAAAATGTATGCCTACAAAAATAAAGGGATTGTCAATGCTGCGATGGATTTTGATAATGAATCGCTTAGACCTACCTATAATTTAAGAGTTGGTCGTCCCGGAAGTTCTTATGCTTTTGAAATTGCAGAAAAAGTTGGATTGGATCGTGCGGTTTTGAATTACGCCAAAACCAAATCAGGTAAAAATGAAAAAGCGGTAGACGAATTATTGATTGATCTACAACGAGAGAAAAAACAACTGGAAGATCAGGTCAAAGAAATGTTGGATCGAGAAAAAAAACTCGAAAAGCTGATCAAAAATTACGAGTCTCTTCACAAAGATTTAGAATATAAACGAAAGAAAATTCGACTCGAAGAAAAAGAAAAATCACTCCAAACTGCTGCTGGAAATAATAAGGCCTTTGAGAAATTAATTCGAGAAATCAAAGAAGATAAAAACCTTGATAAAGCAAAAGAGTTGGCCGCAAAAGTAAAAGAGGAAAGAAAAGAACTGGTCGAAAATGTAACGGATTTACGCGAAGATTTATATTATCAAGAAGATACCAAAACACAAAAGGCCATCAAAGTCGGTGATTTTGTCAAACTCAAAACTGGTGGCGCCACCGGAACAGTCGAGTCCATCAAAAAAGGAAAGGTCATCGTCCTAATGGGATTGATGAAAATGACCACCAATCTCCGCGACCTTCAATTGGCTAACGAGCCATTAGATATTCGAAAAAAGAAAAGTGTCCAAACCGATGTCAGTTCCAATGCCGCAAAATTTGAATCCAAATTAGATCTCCGTGGGCTCTTCCGGGAAGAAGCTATTCAGCGAGTAGAAGAGTTTGTCGACAACGCGATCATGAGCAACGCGACCCACCTCCGCATCGTACACGGAAAAGGAAATGGTGTTTTGCGTAAAGCCGTCAAACAAAAATTACGAGAGTATAAGGCGATTACGAAAATTGGTCATCCGGCGCATAATGATGGAGGAGATGGCGTGACGGTGGTGGAGCTGTAGAGACAATTCATGTAAAGACAATTCATGAATTGTCTCTACATCATCTACATCTCTACCGAACCTCCACCTTCTTTAACCCATTTCTACCATAAAAAGTAGGAAAGTACATCATCTCCGCCTTGGCCGGATTCATCGTAAATTCACCAGCATATCCAGGTTCCAAATCAACCTTAAAAGTATGTGTTCCGGCAGGAAGTCGACGACAATAAATCGCTATTCGATCTTTAAAGTATTCTCGATGTGTCTCGAAAGATAAACGAT
>CALKJE010000219.1 GCA_937995675.1 uncultured Saprospiraceae bacterium | reverse complement strand
GGCTTACCAAATACAATTGGTCAATTTGTGGTTGGTATTTGTTTAGAGGAATATCGGAATGGTGAAATTATCTCTACTACTCGTCGAGATTTTCAATATAATGTCGGAGTTTGTGGAGAAACAATCTCTTCTTTCTTTACTCCGGAGGTAGTCTGTAACAACGAACTCACCGTTTCTTTTGATAATCAAAGTGCCAATGCGGATCAGTTTATTTGGTATTTTAATGATCCACTAAATCCTGACGCAACCTCAACCATGGAAGAACCAGTTTATGCTTATGGCGATACTGGAACTTATCAAATCATGTTGATTGCAGAACCCGGTAATCCTTGTGTTGATACTTTTTTTCAAACCGTTTCTGTCCAATTGCCATCTATCACAGCAGGTATCGATGTGGTCTATGGAGATTGTAATGATGGTCAAGAAATTTTGATCACTGACCTTTCGGTGGATGATGTGGGCGTAATAGATTCGTGGGAATGGGTGCTGGCTTTGAATAATATTCCAATAGATACCTTGACCGATCAAAATCCAAGTATTCAGATTACGACCAGTGGGATTTATCGATTGCGCTTAACGGTTTTTTCTTCTACAGGTTGTACCAGCTCGATTGAAGAGACCTTGATTATTGAAGTAGTGAATGAGGAAATTGAGAATGAACTTTTGCAGTTATGTCCTGGAGGAGAGGTAATTTTAAATAATACTTTTTCACCAGATTATATTTATGAATGGAGTCCTGCTGAAACCTTGGATGATCCTAACTCACCAAATCCAAGAGCGACGCCTGCTGAAACCACCACCTATCAAGTCTCCGTCAGAGATAGTACCGGCGTTTGTAATAAAAATTTAGAAGTCACGGTATTTGTTCCACCTCCAATTGATTTGGATCTTATCAGGGATACCATAACTTGTTTAACGGATATTAATCTTACGGCTATTTCATCACAAGCTGACCAACTAATTTGGAGCGATGATCCTAATTTTGATAATGTGTTAGGTCAAGGAGAAGTGGTCACAGTGACTCCGATTGGAACTCAAAATTATTACCTATTGGCACGAGATAGTTTTGGCTGTGCTGTTTTTGATAATGTGGAAGTGGTTGGGAATGGTATTAATACAGAAGTGGACGATTTGACCTTGCTTTGTGAAGGAGAAATTTCAAGAATAGTTGTAGAAAATTTAGACACCAATGATATCCTTACTTATAATTGGTTTCCAGAAGACTACATACTAATTGATGGGATGACTAATAGACCCGCTATTGTACAATTAGATCCAGGTACTTATTTTCTTTTTGTGGAAATGACCAATCAATTTAATTGTACCTTAATTGATACGGTAGAAATCGGTATTCTCGATTCTGTTCCTACCCTTGATGCATTTTCTTATACGCAATGTTCCGGTTATACGATCGATTTCGCTAATAATAATGCCAACGGCCCTTACTTTGTCTGGGATTTTGGGGATCCTGCTCAACCGGGATTGACTTCGACTGAATTTGAACCTAGTCATACATATGCTGCTCCAGGAGACTATATGGTTAGTTTGTATTATAATAACTTAATTCCTTGTTCTGATACCTTGTTTTTACCAATCACGGTGACTGAACCTAATATTGATCTAGCGTTTACTCCTAATTTTTTGACTTGTACTGATAGTGCGATTGTGGAGTTTGTCAATTCTTCCGTTAATTCACAAGGTAGTATTTTGGATTATCATTGGACTTTTAGCAATGGAGATTCCAGTGTTTTGGAAAGTCCTACGATTACCTTTTTAGAAGCTGGTACTTATTCGGCAGAACTAATTGTCAACTCAGATAATGGTTGTTCCGATACTTTGCTGCAAGATTTTATTATTCCTTTGGTAGAAGAAAGTATCACGGATAGTCTTCTGATTTGTTTTGGAGATACGGTTTTTGCCAATCCTGGTTTTGATCCAGATTATCAATACAGTTGGAGTCCTGCCAATGCAGTGTCCGATCCAACTTCCCCGAATCCGTTGATAGGTCCAACGGAGAATACGATTTATAATATTACGGTTACTTCCGCTATTGAAGCGACTTGTTTGCGAACAGAAACCTTGGTCGTTACCGTTCCACCAGCCCTTATTTTGGACGCTTCCGAAGATCAGCTGATTTGTGGAGATTCAGTGGTGCTGATGGCAGAGACTAATTTACCATCGGAATTCATTTGGTCGCTGACACCGAATTTTGGTTTGCCCGTTGGTACCGAATCAGAACTTAGCGTTCGTCCTTCCTTTTTAGGAACCTATTTTTTATTAGCCAGAGATTCTGCCGGCTGTACACAACGAGATACGATTCAGGTTATTAATAATGCCATCAGTGTCAGTACGGTTGGACAAAGTATTTGCAGAAATGATACGACTCAGTTAACGGTAACCAATTTTCTTCCAGGTATTCCACTGACTTATGAATGGAATCCAGTTGCAACCATTATTGGTTCTAGTACGGATGAAACGGTTTTGGTTAGTCCTAATAATACGACGACCTATTCCGTCTTTATGGAAAATGAGTTTGGTTGTATGGCTACTCGTGAAGCAACGGTTCTGGTTATTGACAATAATCAGTCGGTAGATATTACCTTGGATCGAGACACGATTATTGCTGGACAAACGATTCAATTAGGTGCGTTCCCAGCGTCCCCAGGGACTTTTCAATGGACGGGAGATACAACGCTAAGTGCAGTAGATATTGCCGCACCAACTGCTCAACCAATGGGTGATCAAACCTACACGGTGGTGGTGACGGATGATAGCGGTTGTTCGGCTACTAATTCGGTTAGTGTGACGGTGGTTACACCAGAATGTGATTTACCATATGTTTTCTTTCCAAATGCTTTTAGTCCAAATGGTGACGGAGAAAACGACGTATTACAACTCTACGGAATTCCAATTGAATCTGCTTATTGGGCTATTTTTAATCGTTGGGGTGAAAAAGTTTTTGAAACCAATGATATCAATGGTACCTGGGATGGTCGTTATAAAGGAGAACTCTTGGCCCCAGATGTTTATGGATATTATTTAGAAGTAAATTGTTTGGGAGAAGGAAACTTACTGACTAGAGGTAACGTTACATTGATCAGATAGGTTGGGAGGGGGTTTTGAGTTTTGAGTTTTGTGTTGGTGAGTCTGCCTGCCGGCATGCAGGTTTTTGGTCTTTCAACTTCAACTTCAACTTCAAAAGTAAAAGCAAAATTGAGCTGAATAAGCTATTAATACTATTATTAAAGAAAACAAATTTTAAAAATTTATATAGACG
>CALKJE010000218.1 GCA_937995675.1 uncultured Saprospiraceae bacterium | reverse complement strand
TATGCAGATAAATATCCTGAAAGTTTTGATCCAAATCTTCCCGGAGAAGTGGTTTATGTGGGTAGTAAAAAACTAAGCGAAGTTATTCCAGATGGGGTAATTCCTGGTGTGAGCGGCCTAACTGTAGGAAAGTTAATTCTTTCACCTACAAGGACTTATATGCCGGTTTTAAAAGCAATACTTGCAACGCACCGAGATAAAATCCACGGAATCATCCATTGTAGCGGTGGCGCACAGACCAAAGTGCAAAAGTTCTTAAACAATAAGCGTGTAGTCAAGAATAACTTATTGCCGATTCCTTACCTATTCAACCTAATTCAGTCAGAATCTGGAACGGGTTGGAAGGAAATGTATCAGGTTTTCAATATGGGCCATCGGCTAGAGATTTACCTAAAACCAGCGGATGCAGATGCGATCATCGAATACTCAAAGTCTTTTGGAATTGATGCTCAGGTAGTCGGTTATGTGGAAGAATGGGAAGGAGAAGCAGTTCGGATTGAAAGCGAACATGGGACTTTTGACTATTAAAGTAATTTAAGGCGCAAAATACTCAATATTGGATATTGGATATTGGATATTCAATATTCAGTATTTTAAAAAAACGGCTACTTCGGCAGGAATCTTGCCTATAAATCCGTGACATTTTTTTGGAATGAAATGTAAATAAATACTCAACCTATTTTTTAGTTACTACCTATTTTTATAAAAATTGGGGAAGCAACGAAAAAAATCACCATTTGAAGTGCTTTACACTAAAAAAACTAACCTGCACAACCAAAGTAGAATAAACTCCTCTCATTCTTAATCAAGATTAAAATACACTTACCAAATAAAGTGTAAAAACCAAGCGGATATTCTACTCGTATCATTAATATTAATTATATTTGTAATCGCAAAATTTGTTTGCGTAAAAAAAGCAGTTAAATGAGATTAGGTTGTCCTTCGATCTTTATCTTGGTAGTTTCTTTATTTTGCTTTATTCCGATCGGAATGAGTCAACAATCCGCTGCACCCGCAGTTCGAGTTTCTAAGACCCAGCTGACAAAAATTGGAGGGGCCATCGACGAGACCCTTATTCCTGCTTTACGTGTTAAGTTTTTTCGAGATTATGTTTCTTTTGATGAAGAGCTATTTACTTTGCCATTGGACAACAAGGGTAATTTTGGAATGAACTTCGAATTGGAAGAACCTACGGTAGCCCTACTTACTTATCTAGGACAAGAACATATTATTTATTTAGAGCCGGGGGATGATCTGAAAATTAATTTCGGAGCACCTGATTATTTGAATGGAAAAATAGAATTTTCTGGAAAGGGGAGTGTCCACAATAATTTTTTAAGAGATTACAAACGCGCTTTTGATAGTTGGGATGAGGCACATCTTTTAATTGAAATGACAGAGCGGGAGCCGCTAAATTTTCAAGCGATGTTGAATGTTTACCGACAAGACAAATGGCGATTTTATAAAAATTATAAACGATCAGATAAAAATCAGTTTTCTGAAAAATTTGTCCACTACTTAACCGCTGAGGTGGAGTATTGGTGGGCTTATTATCTTTTGCGTTTTCGGATTGAAAAGCCACTAGCGGAAGGAGCACCCATTCCAATGGAAATGCCCAAGACTTATTATCGGTTTTTGAATGATGTTTTGATTACCAATGATGGGGCGTTGAACAATCGAATGTATCTAAATTTTATTGGAGAATATTTGGATTATAGAAATGAGCAAATTGCCGCAGGGGAATCAATTGATTTTTCTACCGATGCTTTTTATGTAAATGTGCCGAGTACTATTTTATTAAAAGGTCCAGAAGAACAACCTGTTCTACGAGAAGTAAATTTAGGAGATCGACTAAAATATTTGGGGGAAAGATCTGATTTTACTTCCAAGATGTTGATTCGAGATGCGCTCCATGAAGACTATTGGTATAAAGTAAAAACCCATGATAATATCGTCGGTTGGGTCAACGGAGTAGGTCTTAAAAAAGAAACAGACGGAACACCCGTTCGAGATACTACGCTGACTGGAATTCCTTATGTTCCTAAATATGATAATGCGAAAGAATTCCTTCATGGAAATACAGCGAGCTATAAAGTGGCCGCTGATATTTACTGGCGAGCAGCACAAGAAGATGATATGAGTTTGAGAGCGGAGGTGGACGAATTTATGTTGGACAATCGTTTAAACATTTATGGACAGATTGTACAAAATACCTATGATCGTATTCGAAAAGAACGTGGGATCGACGATCGCATTATCTATGGTGCGACGACTTATCGAGTGATTGAAAAACCGTCGGTAGAGCGTTCTGGAAATGGAGAAATAATTCGTTCGCCATTAGAAAATATTCCTGTGGATCCGGTAATCGAAAAAACTTTGGATCGAATGATTCCTACGGATGATCCTTTGATTGCGATGATGTTGCAGCAAGGAATTAAGGCCGAAATTCTAAAAGAAAAATTACAAAAAGAAAAAGAAAATCCGCGTCCTATACCGGTGTTGAATACCGAAGTGGCGGAATATGTTTTTATTGATCCGACGCCAGAAGAACTGCCTACTTCACTAGTAGAAATGGGTGGAAAGATTTTAGGTGGTGCAACTCGTCCGCTAGAATTAGTCTTGTATTCTGATCCTATTTTATTAAAAGAAAAAGTGGAGCGAATAAAAGTAGGAGGCGATCAAAGTTTTACCTTGTCTTTAGAGATTTCAGAACCACAAATGGGCGAACTGCGATATGGTCATGAAAGCGTTCCGGTTTTTTTAGAACCGGGTGATCAATTGTCGGTTACCTTTACAGGAAGCAATTTTTTAAAGACCGTATTCTTTAAAGGTCGAGGAGCCAACAATAATAATTATCTAAAAGATAGAGTAGAGAAGTTTGCAGGTTTTGAAGGAAATCTTCCTGACCGTATAAAGAATTCTAGTCCATTTCAGTTTATGGCTTACATGGATCAAGTGAAGACGAATAAAGATTTGTACGTCGAAACGTATCACCACGCACATGCTTTTAGTCGAACCTTTTTAGCGCATGCGGAAGCCGAAGTTGATTATTGGTATGCTTATCAATTACTCAATTATCCTTGGGAAAATCCATTGCATCATCAGCAAGAAGGGCCGTTGGATGTTCCGGCTAATTACTATGATTTCCTAAATCAGACAGACGCGGTAAACGAAGACGCACTGACCAGTCCCTATTATGTCTATTTTCTAGATCTACTCATGAGTCATCGTAAGGAACAGATGGAAAACGAAGGATTAGATCGTTTTCAATTAGCAGATAAATTTTTGACTGGAAAGTCACTTGCTTTTTATCAAGCTAAGATATTGTCCATGGATTGTCGATCTGGACGTGCTAAACAAGCGGGTCCTGCGGTTAAAGCTTTTATTGAAAATAACGAACACGCCAGTTATAATAACGTGCTACGGTTTGTCTATAATGATGCAAAAGGTTTACAACGAAATGAGGTAGCGCCTAACTTTACCTTACGAGATATCAATGGAAAACAAGTTGAGTTAGCTGATTTAGCAGGGAAGGTGGTATATTTAGATTTTTGGGCTACTTGGTGTCCACCTTGTGTATATTCTTTGAAAAATAGCAAGGAATGGAAAAAAGCATTCTCTCCAGATCAAGTAGCTTTTGTCTATGTCAGTTTAGATAAAAATCAAAGCTCCTGGAGAAGTTTTGTGTCCCGACAAGGAATCAAAGGCACCCACCTAATTGTCGAAGACAAAGACGTCTACGCTTCTGAAATCGCAAAGGCCTACAAAGTAAAACGATTACCCGCCATCTTTATCATCGACCAACAAGGAAAGATATTCTACAATAGCTCCGCTAAAGATACCCAACATGGAACGCCTTCGGATATGGTGAGGGGATTGTTGGGGAGTAATTGATATTGGTATTCCATCAAATATAAAGAACTTCTATCGCATGTCTACTTAGCTTTCGTTAAGGCCATTTTTACAGCAAGGGCCGTTAAAACAGAAGCCATAAACCATTTCTGTATCCGCAACCATATTGGCTTTTTTGAAAACCAAATTGCCATTTTAGCGGAAAAAATAACAATTATAAAATTTATTGAAAAACTGATGATTATTTGAATGATTCCTAGCTGGAAGCTTTGGCCTAAGATAGAACCGTATTCAGGTTTGATAAATTGTGGAAAAAAGGAAAGATAGAAAATGGCCATTTTGGGGTTTAGAATATTTGTCAATAATCCTATATTAAAAAGCTTAAGTGCATTATCGGATTGTAGTTTATCACTAGTATTGAAGATTTTATTTTCTGATCGAACACTATTATAAGCTAGATATAATAGATACCCAACACCGAGAAATTTAACCACCACAAAGGCGTAAGGAACAGCAAATAATATCGCAGTTAAACCGAAGGAGACCATTAAAATGTGAAACAGAAATCCACACATTACACCAAAAAGGGAAATGATTCCAGCTTTTTTACCTTGCGATAAAGATCTAGAAATTAAATAGATCATATTTGGTCCCGGTGAAAGAACCATGATAAATGCGGCTAAGCCAAATAATAAGAGATCGTGAATAGGTATCATTTTTTTTTAGATTCTGAAATTATAAATCATATTTACTAAGATTGAATTGTTTTTATTATCTCCACGAGTACGATAATTCGTGAGACCATGATAATATTTCATCATTAACAAAAGTTCTTTTTTTGTTTTTTGAAATATTTTAAAACCAATCCCAGTGGTTCCGATTAAAGCGAAATCGCTAGTGGTGCTTTTTAAATTTCTAATATAACCAATTCTACAACCTCCTAATGCTTCAGGATGATCTTGAGCAGCCTTGATGTTATACGCGCCATTGACTCCAAAATTTGCAATCAGTTTTTTTGATTTCAGTAAATGAATATTGGCGGTTAATGGAATCATTAAGTAATCGAATTTTCCTACCAATTTATTCTCCACACCTTCCGGAAAAAAATAACAAGTTTCATGTGTATACCCTTGTCTTAAATAGTGTAAACCAGAACTAATAAATAGGGTTTTGGACAAGGCATAATTGAGGTTGATACCAGCATTAAAACTGGTACGTCTATTTTCCGAGGCAGAAAATTCGTATTCAGTATTTCTAGAAGAACTAATTCCACCTTCTAATCCGATGGAAAGCCGTTGACTAAATAAAGCGGAAAAACTAAATAGGAATAGTGAAAAGATTAGAGGAATGATTTTCATAAGCTTTTAGTTTTAGTTTCTTTTATTCCAACGAGCCAAGTTTTATTTTATTAGCCTTTCCTTTTTTTTAACAGTTTTTGAGAATTTAATCTTCCCAAATAGCAAGGCATTTTTTCTCTTGCCAAAATTTTTCAAGCGTCATTTTATCATTGTTCACCACCTTAATAGTAAGTGGACTTAAGCGAACACTTATCTTATGAGAACGCTTACCGAAAGTTCCAATGTCAACTACTTCTTTTCCTTGTAAGCTAAGGTTGTTCTTTTCTAAAAATTGCATGATGGCAGGAACTTGCAAATCGACACCACCAGTGATTTTAGCATGTGGATTTTCTAGTCTTTTAGCCAGTGAAATTAATTCCTCAAGATCTTCAGGATGATTTTTAAAATGCAATTCATAGCTTTTATAATAGATCGATTCTAGCGCATCTTCCTGCGAAACGAAGGTTCCATCAATCAAGTATCCAATCATCCAATTCTCACCATATTCAATATTCCATTCACTTTGTCTTTTTTGTCGTTGTTTTAAATTACCCGCCTGTCCTAGTTTTCTTTTTATGATTTTCCAACCCATATTTTCTGCTTAAAAATTAAGTAGTTTGATTTTGTCAATTGCCACCAAGAATTGAAAGCTTAGACAATTAAGAAACAAAAGAATGGTAAAATTAATTCCAAGAGTTTTTCTAGAATAAAAAAAAACGAGACTGTTCAGTTAAAGTGTGTCAGCGGGTAGGCCTTCCTTTAGGAATACAAGGTGCGGGCTGGCAAATGACACCTTTGAGGTACAGTCCCCCAAAAAAACTCGTCAACAACCAAAAGGCCATTGACGAGTTTTAAAAAGTAAATTTTATTTATGTTATAGACAAAGCACGACCGCGTAGCGCGTCGCATATAAACCTTAAAACCTTACCCCTTAAACTCCATAATCGTTTTCTCAATAATATCACAACACTCTTCCAACTGCTCATCGTTCATCACCAATGGTGGAGCAAAACGAATGATATTACCATGTGTAGGCTTAGCCAATAAACCATTACGCGACAAAGCCATACAAATATCCCAAGCTGTGCTGCTATCTTCTGTATCGTTAATCACGATGGCATTCAATAAACCTTTTCCACGCACCAGATTTACGAGGTCAGAATTTTCAACTAATTTCGACATTCTCTCTCGGAAACGCTTTCCTAGTTTCTCCGCATTCTCCTGTAGCTTTTCGTCTCTGATCACATCCAGAGCCGCCATTGCAACGGCAGCACCTAGTGGGTTGCCACCAAAAGTAGATCCGTGCTCACCCGGCTTAATTGTCAACATGATTTCATCGTTTGCTAAAACAGCACTCACAGGAAAAACCCCACCGGAAACTGCTTTACCCAAAATCAAAATATCTGGCTTAACCTCTGGATTGTTTTCACAAGTTGCTCCACAACTACAGTTACCACAAGTGGCCAATAATTTACCAGTTCGAGCGATTCCAGTTTGAACTTCATCCGCAATAAACAGTACATTGCTTTCTTTACAGATCGCTGCTGCTTTCGCTAAATATCCTTCGTCTGGAACAAAAACACCCGCTTCTCCCTGAATCGGTTCCACTAAAAATCCAGCGACATCTTTGTCTTTTACCGCTTCCGCTAAAGCCTCTAAATCATTGTAAGGAATAATCTTAATCCCCGGCATGTATGGACCAAAACCAGAAGTACTACTTGGATCAGTTGAACCAGAAATAACAGACATGGTACGACCGTGGAAGTTTCCTTCTACAAAAATGATCTTTGCTTCGTTGGCTGGAATTCCTTTTACTTCATACGCCCATTTACGACAAAGCTTTAGCGCCGTTTCGACAGCTTCCACTCCCGTGTTCATGGGCAATACTTTATCATAGTTGAAATATTCGGTCATATACTTTTCGTAGGGCCCCAATTTATCATTATGAAAAGCGCGCGAAGTAAGCGTTAACACACTCGCTTGATTATTTAGTGCTGCTACAATTTTCGGGTGACAATGACCTTGGTTAACGGCAGAGTAGGCAGATAAAAAATCATAATACCTTTTGCCTTCCACGTCCCAAACATATACGCCTTCACCACGTTCCAATACCACCGGTAAAGGATGGTAATTATGCGCTCCATAGCGGTCCTCAATAGCAATCAATTCTTTGGATGATAATTTGGTAGTAGTAGACATAATAATGGTTTTATTAATAATTTAATTTTATTTGGTTGAGATCGTAAGTCTTAGGAGTGAGAACTGATTAGCAAAATTGAATATTGCTTAACCAACTCAAAACCCAAAACCCACCAACTCAAAACTTAATTAGTCCGCAAGAAAGCTATCCACCTCGTGGTATTTCATCTTAAATGCGTCAGCGACGCCTTTGTATACGACTTTTCCGTTGATAATGTTCAGTCCTTTACGAAGAGAAGCATCATCTTGACAAGCTTTTTTCCAACCTTTGTTGGCAAGTTGAACTGCGTAGGGTAGGGTTGCGTTGGTCAGTGCTACCGTACTCGTGTAAGGTACCGCACCTGGCATGTTGGCGACACAGTAGTGAACCACATCATCGATGATAAAGGTTGGTTTTTCGTGCGTCGTTGGCTTACAAGTTTCGATACAACCACCTTGATCAACTGCAACGTCTACAAGGACCGTTCCTGCTCTCATTTTCTTGAGCATTTTTCTAGTAATCAAGTTAGGTGCTTTTGCGCCAGGAATCAGCACGGCACCAACGATTAGGTCGTGATCTTTGATGGCATTTTCAATATTTAAGGTATTGGAATACATCGTAACGACATTGGCAGGAAGAATATCGTTTAGCGTACGAAGACGTGGTAAGCTGATGTCCATGATGGTGACACTTGCTCCTAGACCAGCGGCCATTTTAGCAGCCTGTGTTCCAACGACACCACCACCGAGGATCAGTACTTTTCCTGGAGGTACACCTGGTACACCACCTAAAAGAACACCACGACCTTTCGCAGGTTTTTCTAAAAATTTAGCTCCTTCTTGGATCGCCATACGACCTGCTACTTCCGACATTGGAACGAGTAGTGGTAACGTTCTATCTGGAGATTCAACTGTTTCGTAAGCTAGGCAAACTGATTTGGATTTGATCATTGCGGTCGTCAGTGGACGGTGACTAGCGAA
>CALKJE010000217.1 GCA_937995675.1 uncultured Saprospiraceae bacterium | reverse complement strand
GAAATACAAGGCGCGGGCTGGGAAATGACATACGTGTTAGTGTACGGTCCCTTTTTAATTGAAAAGGGAAATTACGGAAAAATAAGGGAAGCACTGATAGAATTATAGTTTTTTGTAATTTTGTGATTGCGTAATATCTTTACAATTGACGAAATAGGTGTTCTACTAAAAAAAATAAAAGCTAAATCATGAAAAATAAATATTTATTCAATTACATTTTCCTTTTCGGGTTATTTCTATTAATCCTAAATGATCACCTCCTTAAGGCTGCTTATGGAAACTGGTTTACCGGTAAATTGTCTGATGTGGCGGGCTTATTGATTCTACCGATGTTTTTAAAATATCTTTTTCCAATCTCTACTAAAAAATCCGTTTTATTTACCATCGTATTTTTTGTTTTTTGGAAATCACCGCTTTCCCAATTTTTTATAGATAGTTTCAATTCTTTAGGATTATATAATATGGGTAGAGTAGTAGACTATACTGATTTTATCGCTTTTTTGATTTTACCATTCTCTATGTATGTCCTGGATAATATTGAGCATTTTGAAATAAAATTACCACCGATAAATATTCAAAAAATAGCAACACATAGTTTATTATTGCTAACCACCTTCGCCTTTTTTGCGACTTCTCAAGATGTGGATATAGAACCGGAAGACTATTTAAGTGGTTGTTGTTTGACCGATCCGGTAGAGCTAAATATCGGTGCAGGAAGTATTTATGTACCTACCATGTTTACACCAGATGGAAATGGAATCAATGATATTTTTCAAGTGTCAGCAGATTCTAATATTCTGCAGATTGATACCTTTACTATTTTTAATCAGTTCACAGGAGATATTGTTTTTGAGAAAATAGCAATGACCGCAATTACTCCCGAAAATGGTTTCGATGGAATCGTTGCGGACACCGTAGCTGCTACCCAATATCTATATTATTTAGTGGTGACTTCTATAGACAATGTGACCATGCGCGTAAATGGATCCATCTGTTCGCTTCCCTGCGAAGAACCACTGAATGTTCCAAGACCAGACAGAATAGATGATTGTGCTTTTCCGATTCAATATGATATAGTAAATGGTTATGATGAAAATATTGATTCGCAAGAAGATCTAAATTGTTTTTAAGAAAAATGGTGAGATTAATTCTAATTTTTTCTTTGTGCCTTTTAATCGGGTGTACAAAAGAAAGCGCTCCAATGCTTGATCCTCCACCCAACTCAGGACCAAGTATATTGGAACAGCTTAGTGAAAACTATACCCAACTTCCAGAGCAAGCAATCTCTACTAGTCGAGACAAACGCGTCTATGCGCAATATACAAATCCAACGGAAAGGTATAATCATCGAGTGATGGGTGATGGTGTCGAAGCAGGAGGTTTGGTCGTGGTGGTCGATAGTGTTTTTTATGAATTAGAATTACCAGAGAACTATGTCTTTGAAGATATTCGACCTCGACTTTTCGATGTAGATCAAGATGGAAATTTAGAAATCATTACCATTCGAACAGAAGTTACCCAAGGCGCTGGAATCTTGATTTATAAAGTCGTAAATAATCAATTGGAAGAATACGCTTACGTCCCTGAAATTGGAATACCCAGTCGTTGGTTAAATTTGGTAACCATCAATGATTTAGATAATGACGGAGTAATAGAATTGGTTTGGATTCAAACTCCACACATCGGCGGCATTCTAAAAGTATCAAAAATACAACCGGGCGAGCTGACCGTCTTGGACGAATTAAGCCAGTACAGCAATCATGGTTATGGAGACCGTAATCTCTGTCTCTCCGTTTTAACTCAACAAGATCAAGAAAAGGTTTTCTACGTACCCACCCAAAATCGATCTCAAATTTTTGGATTCAAATATACCAATGACAACTTAGAAATCGTTTCTGAAATTGATCAGTCGGTAGATTTTTCAAAACCGCTGAGTGAACAATATGATTTTACCAGTATCATTTCTATCGAAGACAATTGTATTTTTGTAGAATGAAAATTGAATGATGGTAGGGCGTTTTGCAAAACGCCCCTACCACCATCCATCTAATAAACTAATAACTAATGAAAAACATGCTAAAACCCTTAATCGGAATTTTGCTATTAGTATCCGGATTTTTTATCGGAACTTCTTGGCAAAACCGACAAGAGACCACTAAGAAAAAAAATGACCAAGAACAGAGAATTCTTGCCAGTAATCCATCTTCCACTTCTCCTCAAGTTGTAGATAAGAATGATCGCTTTACGGATCATGAAGTAGCGACCATCAACCTCTTTGAGCGCGCTGCACCTTCGGTGGTATTTATTACGACTTCTAATGTTCGACGAGATTATTGGTCGCGTAATGTAAGTGAGATTCCTCGAGGAAGTGGCTCCGGTTTTGTCTGGGACGAATCAGGACATATCATCACCAACTACCACGTAATTCAAGGGGCAGATAGAGCAACGGTTACCTTCTCAGATCAGACAACTTATCCCGCAACGTTGGTAGGCGCCGCTCCCGAAAAAGATTTAGCCGTGCTTCGCATTGAAGCGGATAATATGGAACTACAACCCATTCCGGTAGGTGCTTCCGATAATCTAAGAGTAGGACAATCTGTCTTTGCTATTGGAAATCCTTTTGGATTAGATCAGACCTTAACAACTGGAATTATCAGTGCCTTAGGTCGGGAGATTGAATCAGTCGGTAAAGTACCAATCCGCGATGTAATTCAGACCGATGCCGCTATCAATCCCGGTAATTCTGGCGGACCATTATTGGACTCTCAAGGGAAATTGATTGGTGTGAATACGGCGATTTTTAGTCCTTCAGGTGCTTATGCTGGTGTTGGATTTTCGATCCCTTCTCACGTTGTTGATTGGGTCGTTCCAGATTTAATTAAGTATGGAAAAATCAATCGTCCAACCTTAGGAGTCGAATTGGCTAGTCCACAAGTGATGCGAAGAATGGGCATGGAAGGAATCTTAATTTATGATGTTATAAAAGGTGGCGCGGCTGAAAAGGCTGGTCTTCAACCAACCCGTTGGAATCGTCAAGGTTCAATCGTTTTAGGAGATGTGATTACGGCCATTAACGGCGAAAAAGTAACGAATCGAGGAGAGCTTATTCTCATTCTAGAAAAATATAAACCCGGTGATCGCGTCACCTTATCCATCACCCGAGACTACGAACCCGCCGAAGTGGAATTGACATTCGATAGTATGCGGTAAAATGAGCGTTTCGATTCCCTTTTTACTAGGGTTACCAAACCTCATTTATAATTGAAGAGGGTTTGGTAAATTTGGTGAAAAAAGCAAAATCAAAAGCAAGTGCAAGCGCAAAAAAAACGCAGTAAGACGAAATTATCTTGCACACGAGATTATGCTAGTATAGGGAAACTTTGGTTAAGTTCTCAGGTTTACTAAACCCTCTTCAATCGGTGAGGAGGTTTAGTAAACCTAAGAACACACGGAGATGTGCAAGCCGAAATCCTAATCCAAAAATCCGCACATCTACAAATCCGCACATCAAAAAATCCGCACATCCACAGGGATCGGTCAGTTACATCCAGTCTTCCTTCGACTTTTCCACCGCATACAACACATAATCTTTCAACTCCTTTGCATGCACCAACGGAATATAAGGGATCGTCAAATTTCCACCTGCGGTAGAAAAATCTAGTGTTGCTAAAGCTTTTCGTTGTTGGAAAGGACTTTGTTTTAAAGTGACAGATTGTACCTTGTACCAAAGTAAAATTGCCGCACGTTGTCCCAGAAAACCTTTGGTGAGATAAATGCCTTTTGGGCTGATGGCATACCGCCATTTTTTATAATAAAGATTTGCTAAAAACCAGACGATAGGAATCCATCCTAGATACAAAAAAGCCCACCAAGTTTTCATTAAGTATAGACCACCTAAAATAAAACTAGGTAGTACACCGAGATACAAAACTATTCTTCCGATTACTAATGGGCTGATGGAATATTCTTTAAAATCACCTTTATCAAAATTGGTAAAATAACTATTTCTAACCGCTTCAATTTGTGGTAGATAACAACCTGGAACAACCAAGGTGCTTTTCTTTATGATTTTAGAACTGGCAGCCTGTTTTAGGTAGAGTGTAGAGATCCCAAAAATTCGTTTGATAGGATTGTTCCGCCATTCTAATAATTGAATTTTTTGATGTTGTGCGGATTGTTCGGTCTTGGTAAATAAACCTGAAGTAATCGTATAACCTCGATCAGAACTTAACGCCCGAAGATCATAATATCTTAATACCGTATTGATTAAACTAAGAAAAAAAGCACCGACAAATAATAGTACGATTAGAATAGTGATGATGACGACCGAACCAAAAATAAATAACCAAATCTCTTCCTCTTTTTCTTTGCTCAATAGTTCTTCTGCATATTGGGAAAGTCCAAAGAAAAAAGCCAGCATGATTCCTACTGTACGTAGATGGTTTTGAGAAACTCCGATTTTTAATAAATCTTTTATTGAAAGGTGTAAAAGTGTTTTTTCTGGTTTTTCTGCAATGATCGGCTGGAGTGGATCTTCGTTTTTTTGGAGCAAATCATTTTCTTCAACTTGCGACGGAAGCGCTTCCTTACGATCTAAGATATATGCTTTTACTGCGTTGGCATCGGCATGACTCAAAGCTTTAATCGCCAATTCATTACCGCTCGATCCAGCCGTATCTAAATCAAGTTGGACTACATTAAAAATTCGATGGAGAATATTTTGTGTAAAACTAATTGTCTGTATTCGATCAAAAGGAATCGTTCGAAAGGTTTTATTAAACAAACCCGAACGCATCACTAATTCTGTTTCTTCTAATCGAAAATAAAAAGTAAAATACGAGATCAACGAACCTACCGTTGAAAGTGCTACGGCGCCGATGGCAATCAGCGTCATAAAATATTCAATTTTACTTTGAGGGTTGATAAAGTAAAAAACAAAAACTGGCCAAGCACTTTTTATGATGGTGACAAACAACCGTTGTAAGATAATAAGAATGGCGACGGGCGACTGTCGAGTTTCTTCTTTTAAACTTGGATGACTACTGCTCATTCTTTCCCGCTTTTTCAATAATATAATCCTTTAGCTGATCTGCTCGATTGCCGGGTAATCCTGGAATATATAAATCACTGCCATCTCCACCTGCTGTATAAATTTCTAATCGTTGCAAATTAAATCGGCGTTCAATCGGTCCTTGTTTTACTTCTGCATGTTGAATTCGATTATAAGGAATCACCGTCGTGCTCCGGAAAAATACACCCGAACGATAGGTCAAATCTCTTTCACGAATCGCAAACCCTTGGATCTGAAAATCTTCGTAGGTATGCCACAAGGAAAGTATGAATAATAATAACCAGACTGAAGGTGCAATCCATTCTATCCAAGTAGGGATATCAAATTCTGCAAAAAGACGGATGCTGATTAATATCGCTGCCACGATCAAAAAGAAAATGGCCGTTCCCAAATAAGACACCTTGAGATAGGAAGGACTCAAGGATTCCATAGGCGTATCCTCCAATTGAGGAAGCGTAGTTAAGTCTATTGCGTTATTTTGAAAAAGCATTTTTTTATTTAAAAGTAAGGTAAACTATTCGATTTTTGCTTGGGTTGAAGATAAAATTCTTAATTTTACTTGGAACTTATTTAAGCTATATTAGTGACGAATAAGGAAGGCAATAAGTTTTACTGGTTAACTTGTTGATTATAAACTACCTAATCAACCAGCAAAAAAGAATTTAACCAAATTAAATATTATGATAAATAAAATATTATTAGCTATTTTTCTATTATCCACAACTCTTACACTCCGAGCAGGAGAAGGCATGTGGTTACCACAACTCCTTAAGGCGTTGAATGAAGGAGAAATGCAAACGATGGGAATGAAACTTACCGCTGAACAAATATACAGCGTCAATCAAGGAAGCCTGAAAGATGCAATTGTTCATTTTGGTGGATTTTGTACTTCAGAAGTTATTTCTGATCAAGGTCTTTTGTTAACCAACCATCACTGTGGCTACGGGCAAATCCAGTCGCATACTTCTTTAGAAAACAACTATATCAAAAATGGTTTCTGGGCTAAAAGCCTAAACGAAGAATTGGCTAATCCTGGATTGTTTGCTCGTTTTATTGTACGCATTGATGATGTGACCGAAGCGATGCTTGCAGGGGTGACCGATCAGATGAGTAATAAAGAGCGTCAGTCTCAGATTGATAAAAATATGGCGAAGCTAAAAGAAAATACAAAACTAGGTAAATTCGAAGACTTAATGATTCGACCGTTCTATCATGGTAATCAATACTTTTCTTTTACGACCGTAACGTATAATGATGTTCGATTGGTGGGAGCGCCACCAGAAATGATTGGAAAGTTTGGAGCAGATACCGATAACTGGGAATGGCCAAGACATACGGGAGATTTTTCTTTGTTCCGAATCTATGCGGGACCAAATAACGAACCAGCAGAGTACAACGAAAATAATAAACCATACAATCCTAAACACTTTTTACCAATTTCTTTAGATGGAGTAGAGGAAGGAGACTTTACTTTGATCTTTGGTTTTCCTGGACGAACCAATCAATACTTACCTGGAGTAGCGGTAGAGCAATTAGTCGAAACCGTCAACCCTGCGCGAATTGCAATTCGAGATGCGGCACTAAAAATTCTAGATGCAGAAATGCGAAAAGATGAAAAAGTGAAAATTCAATATGCTAGTAAATTTGCTAGAGTAGCGAACTATTGGAAAAAATGGATTGGTGAAAACCAAGGATTGACTTCCACAAATGCGTTGACTAAAAAAGCAACGTTGGAAAAAGAATTTACAAAAAAGCTAAATACGAATTTAACCTTAAAAGGAAAATACGGTGATATCCTTCCAGCTTTCCAAGATAAATATAAAGCACTCGAACCTTATGTACTTTCTGCCAATTATTACAATGAAATTATGGGTAGAAATATTGAGGCGATGCGGATTGTTAGCTATATGCGTCGACTGGTAAGTTCGTACGAGAAAAGTGGAGATGATGGATACGAAAAATACAAAGGACGAATTTTAGGACGGATGGATAGTTTTTATAAAAACTATAGTCCAAAGATCGATAAACAAGTTTTCGCTCGATTGACAGAGATGTATGGAAATGCAGATGGTGCGAAAGAGATTGCGGCTTCTATGCAAAATTATTTAATGGGCAATGGTATTCGTGATTATAATCAACTAGCAGATCAAGTATTTGCTAAGTCAATGGTTTTAGATAAAACTGCGGTGTTAGCAGCGATTAATCAAAATCCAGCAGCTGCCCTTGAAAAGATCAAAGCAGATCCGCTATATAAGTTTGCGGTAAAAATTAGCGATACTTATCAAGAAAAAATCGAAGGTCGTTACCGTGAGATTAATGGAGAGATTGCAGACTTACAACGTCGATATATGGCTGGATTAATGGAAGTATTTCCAGACAGACGATTTTGGCCAGATGCAAATTCTACTATGCGAGTTACCTACGGAAAAGTACAAGGATATCAGCCACGGGATGGAATTACCTATAATCCATTGACTACTTTAGATGGCGTAATTGAAAAATACCAGCCGGGTGATTATGAGTTTGACGTTCCAAAAAAATTACTCGAATTAAACGCAGCTCGAGACTACGGTGAGTATGCGACCAAAGATGGAAAAATGCCTGTTTGCTTTTTAGGCTCGAACCACACGACTGGTGGAAACTCTGGTAGCCCAGCCATCGATGCCAATGGAAATTTAGTAGGCTTAAACTTTGATCGTGTTTGGGAAGGAACCATGAGCGATATTAACTACGATCCTTCGATCTGTCGAAATATCATGGTGGACGCTCGTTACATTCTTTTTATTATTGACAAATATGCTGGCGCAGGACACCTCGTTAAAGAAATGAAATTGGTACATCCACGAACGGATAGTTCTAATAATAAATCCAAGAAAAAAATGAATAAGCCAGTTGGAGCTAAAAAGCCACAGATGCAACTTAAGAATGAATCCACAGAAGGAACTAAACAAAAGGTTGTTCCTTACCGTGGAGGGGGTCGATAAGTAATAGGATTTTTGATGCGTCTAAACAACTTTTATAATTAATAGCTACTGGCTTTCTTTGAACAGTTTATTTAAATGGAATTTTAAAAATGTTTAAAGGAAGCCAGTAGTTAATATATCAACAAGGTTGGAAAATATTTTGCCTTTTAATTAAATTCAGTCCATTGAAAAAACTACCAGCTACTGAAAAAACGATTTCCAAAAAAATTGGAAGAAAAATTAAATCTCCCATCCTCGCTAGTCAACTTAAAGATTTAGGGTTAGACACAAAGGCATTTATTGACTTTTTTTCTCCACTTTTTGCAGAATTAAGCTGGGATCCTTACGATGTCCGGCGGTTACAAGGAGCATTTTTGATGCAAGCTTTTCC
Organism: uncultured Saprospiraceae bacterium; assembly: GCA_937995675.1. Classification (GTDB taxonomy): domain Bacteria; phylum Bacteroidota; class Bacteroidia; order Chitinophagales; family Saprospiraceae; genus JALZUU01. Next base: position 8,149 of record CALKJE010000217.1, on the reverse strand, counting down.
TCAAGATAAATCTCTAATTGAAAAACGACTCCCAGATTATTATGTAGGAAAAAAAGATAAACGAACCTACCTAAAATGGATTAAACAACTTTCCAAAAATAAACGGCAGCAATTTGATGCTATTCAGCCTTGGCGCCGACGATCCGTTTGCAAGTTTGTTTTGAAAGAACTAAAAAAGAATATCCGTATCAAACGAGTAGCGGTTCCACAATTTGCTCAAGAAGTGAGCGGAGAGGATATTCGTTCTCTTCCTAGAGTATTTGATGAGTCACCTGCTAGTCATGTTGAAAATGAACTTTTTTATGATTTGATGAAAAAGGTTTTTGGGATTGTCAAAAACAAACGCGCCACTATTGGTAAGCGGGTGAGACAAGTTAGTTTTACTGCACATTTTATGAGCGTAAAAGCAACCTCAGATAAACCTGGTGACAATTCGCCCGAAGGCGCACACGAAGATGGGGTAGATTATATCATCTCTGCTTTGGTCATCAATCGTTTCAATTTGAAAGGTGGGCAATCGCAAATTATTGAAAAGTTACCCAATCAAAAAAAAGAAATTATCTTTCGACATACGCTACAACCTGGCGAATTTGTCTTTCAAGCAGATACCCGAGATGAGATCGTTTATGGAACCGACCTTTGGCATCACGTTACTCCTTTCTACTTAGCCAAAAAGGAAAAAGGTGACGGTTGGCGAGATATCATCGGATTTGATATAATGGTAGAAGAATGATCTTTTACTTTTATTTTTGAAGTTACGCTTGTGCTTGAAAAAAATCACCTCATCAAGTACATAGAAATTTGAGTACCCTAAGTACTAACTATCAGCTATTCCAAAATTCAACGATTCAACATTTCAACAAGCGTAGCGTTTCAACACTTTAACAAATTAACCCTTCAACCGCTCCACAGAAAAAACCGCTTCATCCAAAGACGTACCATAATGAAAATTAGAATGCAGGACTACCGTTTCTCCTGCTTTTATTTTGACAGGCCGTTTTAATTTTACTACAGTTGGTGGCATCAAACTATCGGTGCCCGTAAAATTACAACCTTCTGCAACTTCAATAAAAGAATGAATATAAACGGAATTTACGGTCCCAGAAATTAAAGGTTTAAATTTTGTTTTTCGAATAATATTCAATTTCTTCTCCTTATACAAATCGATGGTATTGACGACTTTTTGTGGTGTAAATTGTTCGGGAAGATGGCGGGTAAAAAATATTGGATAGTGTTTATGTTTTTTATCAAATTCAGCGTAACTAAGTTGAGCTAGGTTGACGATTTTACCAGGAATCAATTTGCCTTTTGGTTTTAAAAATTGCCGCATGTGTTTAAAAATTTGTACCTGATATTCGTTGGCACAAAACACGCTCATAAGTTCTCCAATGATATAATCTACTTTTTCTGGTAATGTTGTTTTTAAAGCATCTCCATGGATCAACACCACTTTTTTATCCCAACCGTTTTTCTTAAGTAATTTTTTTACCATTGGAATTACATTAGGATTGCTTTCAATGAGGTACGCTTTTTTTACATCGTTCAAATAGTGTTTGGTCAATGCTAAAGTGCCGATTCCAATTTCACAAACTACTTTGTTTTTCATGCCTCTATACTTTTTAAAAGCATTTCTAAAAGCATCTACTCGCAGCTGATCTGTTTCCATTACTTTATAATAGAAATTAGGAAAACCATAGGTATCTGGATTAAAAGTCTGCGCTTCTAGTAAGGCATATTTTAGGTTGTCATAATGATCAACAACCTTGGAAATAAAATCAAAATTTGAATTATATTTTAACGACATATGGTAGGTGTTTTAAACTATTTTTTCTAAGGGATTAAAATTAAGTAAAAGTTTTTAGAGAATTATAAAAATGAAAAATATAAAAATAATATACTTTAAGGGCAATATGCGGACAGTTCCTATAAAATTCTCAATTAACACTATTTAATTTAGATATATCTTTATAATTTTACCGCAGTTTTCTTCTAAGTAGGTTTTAAACCGCTTGAAATATTAAGTAAGGGGACCAGTTTCTGACTCGTTTTAGAGAATAACATTGTTAACCAAGATTAAGTCTTATTTTACTTATTGATTACGCTATTAAATCAAAAATAAGGAAGTTGCTTCTTTTTTTCTTACGCTTAGAAATTTTAGTGGCGCCAACATAAATTTAGTGACTAAAAATGGAACCAATCATCTCGATGCAGAAGTATATGCTTATGGCAATAATCAAATTTTACAAGGAAGTTTTGCCAACGGTGTAAAGCAGGATGTACCTACTTTTTTTGATACACAATTTGGAGCTGGTATTGGGGGTGCTATAAAAAAAGATAAACTATTTTATTACCTCAATGTAGAACAGGCGCTTTCTGAGACACCATTACTCAATGCTCCTGGTACGGCTACCTCAAACATCGCGCTAGCTGATGTAGAAGCAATCGCCAATCGACTGATAGAAACGTATGACTATGATCCCGGAACTTATGCTGATGCTTCGATTAAAACGGCGAGTACTAAAATATTTACACGGTTAGATTTTAATATTTCTGACAAACATAAACTGACCCTTCGAAATAATTATGTAAATAGCTTTGCAGATAATTTAGAATGGAATTCTTCTATTTTTAATTTTGGAAATCAAGGATATCGACACAATAGTGTGGCAAATAGTTTGGGCTTAGAATTTAAATCCAACTTGACGAACGGGATTTCTAATAATTTAACCATTGGATTTAATACCGTTTCAGAAAATAGAGATTTTGAAGGTCGCGTATTTCCTCATATTCAAATCGCAGCCAATTCGACCAATAGGATTTTTGCTGGAACCTATCGAGAGGCTTCTGTTTATAGCACTGATTTTTATACCTTACAATTAGCGGATAAACTCACCTATATCACGCAAAATCATACTTTTACTTTTGGTGGCTTACTACAATATCACAATTTAGATTATGGATTTTTATCGGCGTGGAATGGTCGATGGGAATATCGTTCGGTAGATGATTTTTTAAATGATCGCCCGAGAAGAATACGAGGTGTTTATAATATCAATAATAATGATTTTGATTTTGTAAGCCAACAACCTTCTGCCACCGTTTCGGTCATTGAAACAGCGCTTTACGCGCAAGACAAGTTTAGAATCTCAGATAAATTTACCCTTACTGGCGGGATTCGTTTAGATGGTCAATTTTTGCCTAGCGACTTACCCATCAGTGAAGAGGTAAAGAATACTCCAGAATTTGCAAGGTTTGATAATAAAATTTCTGCCAAACCACAAGTGAATCCTAGATTGGGTTTTAACTATACAATTGATGAAGATAGAAGATTTAAGCTCCGTGGCGGAACTGGATTATTCACTGGTCGATTACCTTATCTTTGGTTTGCTTACACAGAATATATTTCTGGAACAGAATATTTTAACGTAGATATTCGCCCCAATTCTGAAGTGCCACTTACCGAAGATTTGTTAGACCTAGTAGATGCACAGTCGAATATTGCAGAAATAAATTTAATAGATAATGATTTTGTTTTATGATTTGGTCTATGTTCCACGAGATGCCTCGGAAATAGAGCTGGTAGACATCACCGATAATACGGGGCAAGTAACAGCAACGGCAGCAGAGCAGTGGCAACGACTTGATAATTATATCCGTAAAGATGCTTACTTAAGCAGCCGTAGAGGTGATTATGTAGAACGTAACGGAGCAAAGACTCCTTGGAATCATGAATTAGATATGAAATTAGAATACAGCAAAGAACTTAAAAACGGCAGGTCTTTATCCTTCTCTTTTGATATGTTGAACGTATTTAATTTTTTAAATAAAAACTGGGGCCGTTTAGTCTTTGTCCCGAATGTGGTCAACTCAAGTTTTAGTTTGCTAAATTTTGTAGATATTGAAAATGAACAACCACGATTTCAATTCAATATTGACGAGTCAGAAGAACCCTTTGTGATTGATTTGCAGAATTCAAGATGGAGAGCACAATTGGGTGTAAAGTTTAATTTTTAAGCGCTTTTCAAGTACAAGCGCAAAATCAATCTCAAAATCAAACACTTCAATCGTGTTTCCCAAACTGTTAGTTTACAGGTCCTGCTGTAGATACGCCCCCTTCAGTTACCTCCCGAACCTATTCTTCCCATCCTTCGTAAGAAAATCGGCTTTTACCCCAAAAAAGGCCCATTCATCTATAATTCCCCCTAATTTGGTCTAAGAATTACTACTTTAGGGCATAAACAACCACATCTTTACCCTTCTAAACCATAAACTATGGAAATTAATGAAGCCTATCTACGTCAGTTACTGGCGAAAATGGATGCCTTAAACAGAAAGCAGGATGGTGTACAACACGAGTTGAATCAACTGCGTCGAGAGGTAGAAATGGTAAAGAGACACCTCAACTTTGAGGAGCAATCCACTTCGGAAACACCAATACTGGATGATCCCATGAGTGATCCGCTGGTGATACCTGAACCTATCGATCCGACTCCGATACCGACTTCTACGATAGAACCAGAACCGGTCCAAATGGAATCCTCCCGAGAGGCTATTCCACCAAAATCCGTAAATCCAGTTCCATCTACTCCTAAAAAAACACCTGCTCCACCAAAGAAAAAATGGGGAATACAAGGTGATTTTGAAAAATTTATTGGAGAAAATCTGATTAGTAAAATTGGGATTTTGGTGCTCGTTTTAGGAGCAGCGATTGGTGGACGATATGCGATCAATAATAATTATATCAATCCAGAAACCCGAATTATTCTCGGATATATTCTTGGTTTTGGTATGATCGTTACAGCCATAAAACTGAAGGAGAATTACGAAAAACTCAGTGCGGTGATTATCAGTGGAGCCGTGACGATTCTTTACTTTATGACCTTTTTTGCGTACGATTTTTATGAGTTAATTCCGCAAACCTTAGCCTTTGGGCTGATGACGATATTTACCATTTTTGCGGTAGTAGCTGCGCTCCATTATAATCGACAGATCATTGCGGTCTTGGGATTGGTGGGTGGTTATGCGATTCCTTTTTTATTGAGTAGTGATAGTGGAAATACGACGTTTCTTTTTACCTATATGGCCATCCTCAATATTGGTGTGATGATCATCTCGGTAAGAAAATATTGGAGAGGACTTTATCGTTTGGCCTTTTTTATTACTTATTTTATTTTCGGATTTTGGGTCATAGATGAAGGCTATCAACCTGGGGAAAGATCATTGGCTTATACCTTTGGGATCATTTTCTTTTTGACTTTTTATGCTGCCTTTTTAGGATATAAATTATGGCGACTTGAAAAATTTGTTCGTAAAGATATTGTCTTGGTATTGTTGAATGCCTTTGTTTTTTATGGGCTAGGTTATTATGTACTTTCGGAGGCTGCACATCTATCTAAGTTTTTAGGACTCTTCACTTTGTTTAATGCTTTTGTCCATTTTTGCGTCAGTGTTTTGATCTACAAATATCGTCTGGCAGATAAGAGTTTATTTTATTTGATCTCTGGATTGGTATTGGTTTTTATAACGATTGCCATACCTGTGCAACTCGATGGAAACTGGGTGCCCATGATTTGGTTGGCAGAAGCCATTCTTTTGTTTTGGGTGGCGCGTAAACAGGACGTTTATTTTTATGAACAAATGTCTTATGTTGGAATGGTGCTAGCACTTGGTGGGTTATTGCTGTCTTGGGGCGATGGTCAAGTAAGGTATTATGCTAAACAAGTAGAGCATGTTTTACCGATTCTTAACGCTGGCTTTTTATTAAATGCACTCTTTGTTGCGGGATTTGGTTTGCTTAGTTTTCTACATTTTAAAACCAAAGAAAAACTGGATATTAAAAAACGTGACACGCTCGGAATATTGAGTAGTCTTTTGCCGAGTATTTTTCTAATCATTTTATACTTTTCGTTTTTTATAGAAATTAGCTTATTCTGGACACAAGGCTACGGCGCTTCTGGCTTAACTGAAAATATTGATAATATATCGGTCTCTGTACCAAGGAATGATAGCTACTTAAAATTCAATACTATTTCGTTATTGATTTACTCCATGTTGTTTTTTACAATATTGGCGGTGGTTAATTTGAAATTTATTAAAGAAAGAAAATTGGCAATGGTCAATTTAGGATTGATGGGGATTACGCTGTTCTTATTTATTACTGGAGGCCAACAAGTTCTATTGGAATTATGGAATGCTTGGATTGATCGAGCACAGACACCAGATTTTGATCGAGGAATTATGCACCTAGGTGTTCGTTATATTAGTCTGGCCGTGGCAAGTGCGATGATCGTTATGATCGCTAAAACCATCAAAGAATTTTTCAAAGAAAATTCGATGGAATTGCCTTTTATGATTTGTTTCCATTTATCTATTCTGGCGATTTTAAGTGTAGAATTAACCGGATGGATGGATATGAAAGGATCGGTACAGCCGCATCGTTTTGGATTGAGTATCCTTTGGGGCATCTATGCACTCGGACTGATCGGGTGGGGGATTTACAAACAAAATAAATATTTACGTTATCTCGCTTTTGGAATTTTTGGGGTAACCCTAATAAAATTCTTTATGTACGATTTTGCCGGACTCGATACAATCGGTAAAACCGTCGTATTAATTAGCTTAGGTATCCTCTTACTGGTTATTCCATTTTTATATAAAAAATACGAAAATGCAATTGATGAAAAATAAAAAGTGGGGAACTCTTTCTTCAAGTGTGTCAGTGGGCTTGGCTTCCTTTAGAGCCTGCTCCGCAGTATTGCGGAGATCTGAGGCGCGGGCGGCAGAAATGACACACTTAATTGAATCTTCTCGAAAATGGACCTTCCTTATTTTGCTGAGTTGGTTAGGATATTTTTCCTACGGGCAAGAAGGTTATTATAAACACCCAATCAATGGTGTCAAAGATCAGTGGCATCGAGTAGATCTACCCGTCGAAGCGTTCGGTCGGTTACAAAACTCCTATGCTAGTATCCGTGTTTTTGGCAATGATGAGCACGGCACCGGAGTTGAGCAACCTTACCTCTTAGTCAAAGATCAACCTCGAACGATCATGCGCCCGGTTCCTTCTACGATTATTAATCGAACTAGAAAAGGAAACGATTATTATTTTACTTTCGAAATATCCGACGAACCGATGTTGAGTCAGATCAATCTTGATTTTGGCAATGATGATTTTGATTGGAAAGTTTTATTAGAAGGAAGTGTAGATCAAAAAGAGTGGTTTACCATAATTGAAGATTATCGGATTGTCGCACTGCCGGGTAAATACCGATTTACAAGGCTAGATTTTAATGCCGTCAATTATCCTTTTTTAAGAGCAAAAATAAATTCAAAAGAAAAACCGATTCTCAATGCCGTAACCATCAATACCGCTTCTACCACTACGGGCGAATATGAAGATTGGTCTCCAGAAATTATTAGCCATAAAGCTATTCCAAATACAAAAGATAGTGAACTAATTATTGATTTGAAAAAAACAGTTCCCGTAAGTTATTTAAAAATAAAACCTTCCGTAGACTACGATTATTATCGAAATTTTTCTGTCAGTTTTTTAAGAGACAGCCTCAAAACCGAAACGGGCTGGCGCGAACGATGGACACGCGTAGGAACTGGAACGCTAAGTTCTTTTGGAAGCAATGTCTTTCCAATTGATGAAGAGCTAACGAGCAAAATAAAAATTACCATCAAAAATCAAGACAACCAAATGCTGGATATTCCTGCCGTGGAAGTCAAAGGCGCAAAACATTATCTACTCGTTCGATTCGATAAAAATCCTCCCTATTCTTTACAATATGGTTATCATAAATTGAATTATCCAAAATACGATCTCGTAAGTTTTAAAAAAAATATTCCCAAAAATCCAAGCAAAGTAACACTCGAAAAAGCGATTTATAAAAAGATCACAGACGAGAATAAATCCACGCCGCTCTTTACCAATACTCTCTGGCTATATCTATTAATGGGATTGATCATTTTAGTGTTAGGCGGCTTTACGATGTCGATGATTAAAAATACTAAGGAGAATTAGAGTAGACTTCCTAAAAAAAACTCTTGAAAAATGTGAATTTAAAACCTATTAATACCCGTTTATAATTAAAAAAAACAAAAACTCCCGAACGACACCAAGTCGTTCGGGAGTTTTATTTTAAAT
>CALKJE010000216.1 GCA_937995675.1 uncultured Saprospiraceae bacterium | reverse complement strand
ATATAACTTAAATATTTATTTCATTTCAAATCCCCCTCAAAAATAATAAGTTTTGCAAATTAGCATCTAACCAATAAAATACATTTATTTTTAAATATTGAAAACATATAATTTTGATATTTAATTGAGATTAGAATATATATTCTGAACGAACTAAAATTAGTAACCTTAAGCGTATTATTGCTCGTTATTTTCTTATCTCAAATCAAAAATATCTATATTTGTTCCTGGAATCCAACCATTGCCAAACATCTACTCCAGCCACACCAATTCTATTGTTAAAATAGAATCTATTTACTTGATCCTTTATCAATCATTTCTAATGAAAAAGAATGTTCTTTTATTTCCTAATTTTTGGAAAAAACACCTGAGCCTCGGTCTCTTATTACTAGTCCCAGCCTTGTTCCTACTTGTTGGTTGTAAAACCAAGAAAAAGGTTATGACTCCGACCATTACGGACGATGGAATCATCCGTTTTAATTTTCTACAACTAAATGATGTTTACGAGATTGCACCGTTGGAAAATGGTAAAGTAGGTGGTATGGCGCGAGTGGCCACCTTACGTAAACAACTCACCAACGAAAATCCAAATACCCTAACCGTTTTAGCAGGTGACTTCCTTTCGCCCTCTCTAATCGGGACGATCAAACGAAACGGAAAAAGAATTAAAGGTGCTCAAATGGTGGAAGTAATGAATGCTACTGGAGTCGATCTAGTAACTTTTGGTAACCACGAATTTGATATCAAAGAACAAGAACTTCAAGATCGAATCAACGAGTCTGAATTTACTTGGCTCGGCACCAGTGTCCGCCGCATTAATACCAAAACTGGAAAGAAATCTAAGTTTTATCAAGAGACCGATTCCACCGTCAACTATGTGCCTGATACTTGGACTTGGGAGATTACCGATGAAGATGGAACTTCTATTAAGGTCGGATTCTTTGGAGCTACCTTGGATATGAATAAGGTGAAGTATGTCGAGTATTTAGATGTAACCAATACTTGTCTTGAAGCGGTACAAACACTTTCTATGCAAACAGATGTGGTGATTGGGTTGACGCACTTAAACGTAGCAGAAGATCTCGAATTGGCGGCTAAACTACCAAAGGTTCCACTATTGATGGGTGGACATGATCACCATCATATCAAAGATATGGTTGGCAATACGCACGTTTGTAAAGCAGATGCCAACGCCAAAACTGCTTATGTTCATACCTTGACTTATAATAAAAATACCAGAAAGACAACCGTTTCTTCCAAATTGATTGACATCAATGATCAACTCCATTCTGACGAAGAAGTAAAAGCCATCGTAGATAAATGGAAGCGAATTATGGACGACAATTTAACGAAAGTTGTAGACCAACCCTATGCTGAAATTTACTATTCAAAAGTGCCACTTGATGCACGGGAATCGGTGAATCGTAGGGAGCAAACCAACGTAGGTAGAATGATAAATGAAGCCATGATGAAGGTCGCAAAACGAGAAGTTGATCTAAGCTTTTTTAATAGTGGTTCGGTTCGAATTGATGACAAACTACAAGGTACTATTTCCGCTGTCGATGTATTTAAAATTCTTCCGTTCGGTGGTCCCTTAGTCGAAATTGATATCAAAGGAGATCTATTGTTAAAGGTTTTAAATGAAAGCAAATCTAGGGTTGGGCAAGGTGCTTATTTGCAAAGAAAGAAAGTTTTTTATAGTGATAAAAAAGAAGCTTGGATGATTAATGGTGCTCCATTAGATCCAGAAAAAGTATACCACGCCATTACCACAGATTTTCTAATGATGGGGATTGATTTAAAAACCTTACATGTAAACGATCCTGGTATTAAAAAGATTTATCGTCCTGATCCAGATGATCGAACGGACTTACGAAATAATGTTATTCTTACTTTTATTGACTACCTAATCAATCTCCCAAGTGAACGAGATTAACGTCAATGGCACTCTAATAAAGGCTGAAGAAAAACTCGCAGACAAGGACCATCGTGGTCTTAAATACGGAGATGGCTTATTCGAATCTATTCGAATGTTGGATGGTAAAATGCCATTTCTCAGCGATCATCTTCGACGGCTTTATCGTGGAATGAAGTTTTTAAAAATAGAAAAACCTAAACATTTTACGACCGCCTTTTTCCGTAAAGAAATTAATCGAATTGCAGGAAAAGAGAAAAATCTTCGGATCCGTCTTTCCGTCTTCCGAGCACCTGGAGGCCTCTACACTCCTACCAACAACCAACCAATCTATCTAATTGAATTTCAGTCAATTAAACAAAACAACTGGAAGTGGCACAAAAAGGGTTTAACGCTTAAAATATGCCCAACCGTTCAACTCCCCATCAATCCTTGGTCTGGTTTAAAAACCTCCAACGCCCTGCCCTATATTCTGGCTGGACTCTGGAAAGAAGAAGCAGGTGTGGATGATTGTATCTTACTTAATCAACGCGGATTGGTAGCCGAGGCAAGCAGCTCAAATGTTTTTTATTTTAAAAATAAGACACTCTATACACCTACGGATCAGTCCGGCGCCATCCAAGGCGTAATGCGAAAACAAATCTTAAAATTGGCTAAAACCAAAGGAATTCAATTGATCAAAAAAGATATTCTTCCAGCAGAATTATTAGAAGCGGAGGAAGTGTTTTTGACGAATGCGGTACAGGGGATTCGGTGGGTTAAAACGTTACAGAATGTAAAATTTGGTAATCAGAATATTAAGATAATTGCAAAGGCACTTTCTGAAAAGGGGTAAGATGGTTTGGTTTTTACCAAACTTATAACC
>CALKJE010000215.1 GCA_937995675.1 uncultured Saprospiraceae bacterium | reverse complement strand
GACGGTTGTAACCAATTCACTAGAGTCAGTGGTCGGCACTGAGACTTGCATTGGCTTGGTTGGAATAGAAAGGCTATCCGGCAGCTGAGCGACGAGCAGATTAGAACAAAAAAATAAAAAGAAACCAATTAAATATTTCATAGCGAAAGAGGCATCAAATAGTTGAGATGCTAGAATTAGAACGTGATAGCAAAACAAATATTTTGAAGGTGGAAAACAGGTCTATATTAGCTATTTAATTTTCCAATAAATCAAGCAGTCTATTCAGATCTCTATCAGAGCTAAATGGAATAACAATTTGCCCCTTTCCGTTTGATTTTCTTTTAAGTTGGACTTTCGCACCAAAGAAGTCTTTCAAATTTTCCTGAACATCTTTATACTCTGATCCAAGTGAATTGGTAGGAGTTGCCTTAGAGCTAGTAGCTGGACCGTTTTTCATGTTTGCTACTGCCTGTTCGAGAGCCCGAACAGAAAGCTTTTCATTAACGACTCTATTGAGTAACATTAGCTGCAAGGCTGAATCTTCTTCACGTGCTAAGATGATGGCATGACCTCGGCTAATCATTTGCGTATTCAACGCTTCAATGATCGAAGGAGGTAAACTTAAAAGACTGAGAATCTGTGTAATGGATACCCGGCTTTTATTAACTCTAGTACCTAGTTCTTCTTGGGTAAGATTATATTTATCAATTAATAGTTTGTAAGTAGTTGCAACTTCCATCGGACTCAAGTCTTCCCGCTGAAGGTTTTCAATCAGGGCCATTTCTTGCATGGCTTTGTCATCGGCTTCCCGAATGTAAGCAGGTATCGTATCTAATTTGGCAAGCTTACTTGCTCTCAGTCGACGCTCACCAGAGATGAGTTGATAAGTTCCATCACCCATTCTTCGTACGGTAATCGGTTGAATAATTCCGTGAATGGCAATAGATTCAGAAAGTTCTGTTAAAGCACCTGCGTCAAAATTCTTTCTAGGCTGGTGTGGATTTACTTCTACCTTTTCAAGTGGAATTTCTACGACGGAGCCAGTCGCATCTTGTTCAATTTTTTCTGGTGGAATATTAATTGGCTCTGTTGGATTATTAATTGGATCGTTCCCCATTGAAGAGAGTAGGGCTCCAATTCCTTTCCCAAGGGCAGCTTTTTTATTTTGTTTCTTTGACATCTTATTATCGTAAAATTCGAGTGGGTTAATTAAGGTGTTTCTCAGGTAGTTAAGCGAGTAAGCTTATCCAGCTTTTTTTCGGTCATTATTATCATCCCGTTGGGATTTTAACCGAATGGCGTCCTGATTATTGGTTAGAAACTCTCTAGCTAAGTTTAGGTAGTTGATGGTACCTTTACTGGTGGCGTCGTAGAGAATTACGGGTTGATGTACATTGGGGGATTCACTGATTTTGGAATTACGGTGAATAATCGTTTCGAATACTTGTTCCGGAAAGTATTTTCTAACTTGATCCACTACTTCATTGGCCAATCTAAGTCTACGATCGTACATAGACATCAGAATTCCTTCCACTTGTAATTCGGTATTGAGTTGTTTTTTTACCAAGCCAATGGTATTCATCAGTTTTCCGAGTCCTTCTAAGGCAAAATATTCACATTGTACGGGGATAATCACAGAATCGGCGGCCGTTAAGGCATTGACGGTAATCAAGCCTAAAGAAGGTAGACAATCAATGAAAACATAGTCATAATCATCTTTTACCTTTTCCGTGATGGTTTTGAGGACAAATTCTCGTTGCCAGCGGTTGATTAGCTCAACTTCTGCACCTACCAAGTCGATATGCGAGGGTAATAACCATAGATTTGGTGTTTCTGTTTCTACGATGGCAGTCGTTGGATCGGTTTCGTTGATTAAACAATCGTATATACTTATTTCAGCATCTCCTGCAAATCCAACCCCAGAAGAGGCATTGGCTTGCGGATCTGCATCAATCAACAACACTTTTTTTTCTAAAATTGCCAGGGAGGCGGCTAAGTTGATGGCGGTAGTTGTTTTTCCTACCCCTCCTTTTTGATTGGCAATTGCTATGACTTTTCCCATATAAAATATTGATTTCGAGGGTTTTATGAACGAATATTTTCCTTCTTTTCGTCCAATGAATTAAATTTTCCCCCACTGCTTTTTGAAGTTTCGTCCAAAATCTACAAAAGAATCTGCACTTGTGACAAAAATAAACTTTTTAAGCCAGCAAAAAAAAATTAAGTTTGAAGTACCATAATTAACCTATTGTTCGTTTTAGATAGAGAGGTTGTATTAAAATAAATAGATGATTTGCTTGCAAGTAGTTGATAATTAGGTTTTTATAGCTAAAATCAACTTTCATTTTTTACAACTTTAGACTTTGATATACCAAAGTCCAATATCAACTATACGAACGAACGATCTGAATATACTGACTGAGTCAGTACTTTTTAAACTTTAAACTGCTTTGCCGTCATGACGATCATTCAAAAAGTGATTAATCTAGTTAGTTGGATTATTGATATTCCGACCAACAGAATCTGCCCAACTACAAATTTTCATGAGGATCTATTTCTAGATAAAATTGATTTTTCAATTATGATCCTGAAATTAGAAGCCTTTTTTAATATTTCTCTTTCCGCTGCGGAAGTAGCTAGGATCGAAACTGTTAAAGATGCTAGCTCCCTGATCAACCGATATGTTGGATAAATTCCACCATTATCCTTATTATCATTTATTCTAAATCAAGCATGTTTTATGATATCAGTTGTACTTTAACACGTTTCTTGAAAACAAAGTAAATATCCAAGTCTTTCTTGGAGGATAGTTATTTCGCGCCCAAGATACGAAGGTTCTCATTAATTAACCTTTTAAAGCCGCACCTATGTCTAAGCAATTGATTCCTTTTATCTCCCGCTCAATTATTTTTGGAGTACTTCTTCTATTTACTTCTTGTCAGCCGGACGAGTCATTAGACTTAACCGAAGAGGAAGAAGAATTTCTTCCCATCGATCAGTTTCCTGGAGTAGATGCAGAATTGTGGTCTTATTATTCCAATTTTGAAAAAGAGGCGGCGGCACGTGGTCTAGATATTGATTTATTTGTTGCCAATATTACGGGAGAAATTTCGGAAATAAACGAAGAGCATGTTGCTGGTCGTTGTACTTTTTCTAGTGCAAGTCCTAATGCAATTACCATTGATAAATCCTTTTGGGATCGGTCGAGTCCGCTCTTTCGAGAATTTGTCGTTTTCCACGAATTAGGTCACTGTTTTCTTGGACGAGGACACGAGGAAGGAGTCAATGCAAATGGTACTTGCAAAAGTATTATGCGTAGTGGAGTAGAAGACTGTCGAGATAATTATCGTTCAACGACTCGAGCGGCTTATTTAGATGAGTTGTTTGGTGCGATTGATATGTAGGCCATTGGTCGGGGCGTATTGCAATACGCCC
>CALKJE010000214.1 GCA_937995675.1 uncultured Saprospiraceae bacterium | reverse complement strand
AAAACAAAATTAGCTGAAATGACCGAATAAACCCGCAGGGTGATGTACGACAGTGCATCAATGAGGGAACCGCGAAAGCGGATGGGTGGCCAATAATCAATGACTTGCAAGTAATTCATCTATCTATTTTTAAACAACTTCGTTAAAAAAATCCACAAAAAGATGATCGTTAAAGTCGTAAAATACAACCCAAAGTGGATTCAATTATCCGAAAAGGAATCTAAAGAATCAAAAAGCACTTTACTTGTAAGAAACGTAGAAAAGTTAAAAATTCGGAAATCACAATAAAAAAGAAAAGAGTTCTAAAGATAACATTCCATATTTATCCCTGACCTTCTTTATGTTAATTTTTTACAATATTAAAATAACTTTTCATTTTGGTTATTATAATTGAAGAAAATGACCTATATTGAATCATAATACTACTAAAACTAAACCAAGAAACTGTTTAATAATGAAACAGTTTCAGCAGAATACTCATTTATAAAGCTTGAAACCCCTATGAATCTAAAACAGATTTTACTAATATCTATTGGATTATTTGTTAGCTCTTCCGCATATAATCAAGATATACATTTTACCAATTATTCTTACGCTCCTCTGTATCTTTCACCAGCAAAAACAGGTTCATTCCTTGGATCAACTAGGTTTGGTGCTAATTTCCGAGAACAGTTCAGTAGCTTTATTGTTAACCCTTATCAAACGGTTATGGGTTATGCCGATATGTCTTTCGGTGTTGGATTTAAGCCACATCACTGGATCGGTGCTGGAATCAATGTATTTACAGATAAAGGAGGAGATCTTGATTTTCAAAACAATGGAATACATCTAAGTCTCGCTTACCATTTAGCGCTTGATCCTAAGTATAAAACCATCATAACACTGGGATTTCAATATGGAGTAAATCAGCGAAATATTAATCCGAATAATTATAGTTCAGAAGAAACCATTAGAGGTAATACTGATCCTGATAGAGATCTACTATTGGATTTTAAGCCAACCACCGGTGATTTGAATGTAGGAGTTGCTATTAAAAAATGGACTTCAAAAAATGCCTATTTAGATGTAGGAGCTTCCTTGTATCATATAGTCGAATCTGAATATACTTTCTCTGGTTCGACCACCCAAAATCCCGTCTCTCGAAGACTCAATGTTTACGGAGAATACCATATCCAAACTAACAAACTCTTGGCGATCAAGCCACGAGTCGTCTATTCCCGAATGATTAATTTCCAAAATCTATTTGGACAATTTAATATGGAATATAGACTAAATAAAAAATCTACAACCGTGCTAAAAGGAGGAATCGGATATAGAGCAGATGATGCCATTCAGTTTCTAGTCGGTGCAGTTTATAAAGGATGGGATGTAGGTCTCGCTTATGATTTTACTGTATCTTCTGCTGCTAGACATACCAATAATTATGGTGGAATAGAAATAGGGATCAAAAAAATCCTGGTCTCCAAAAAACCACCAATAATTAAACCCGTTGTACTTTGTCCAAAACTCTAAACATAATTTAATACTAATGGACATTTGCGGGTTTGAAGCCACTCTCCGGCGGTACTGCCGGAGCTGGGAGGCAGAAAAAGGAAGAAATGTCCATTAGTATAGTATAATACAAATTAATACATTATGATAAGAATTAAATTTTTATGGTTGCTCGCTATGGGTTTAGTTAGTTTATTACTACCTAATTCAACCCAAGCCCAACAATTGCATCATGCCAACCAAGATCTGCCATGTATTAACAAAAATTACAACTTACTTGCCCATGTTGCGGTGGACTCTACCAATAGACTACCGCTTTATTCGATGGAAGTGCTAGACACAATGGTGATGAAACTCAATGAGTTTTTTAAACCAATTTGTGTTTCGTTTTCCTTGTGTGAATATAATGTCCTCGAGAACGATTATTCTCTCGGAAGAGTCGTCACTCAACCCATTGGGAAAGATCAACAATTTCTAGAATTGAAAAATCGATTTTCTCTTAGAAGGAGAATCAATATTTTCTTTCTGGATTTCATCAGAGATGAACATTGTGGGGCAAGTACTTTTAAAGGTATTCTTTCAGAAACTGGCGCGAATATATACATAGAAACCACCTGTATTGATAATCTAGAGGGACAAGTGGCGCACCATCTCGGTCATATCTTTGGATTAATGAATACTTATGACCCATCGACGGTAGAATTGGTAGATGGATCCAATTGTGCAACGACCGGAGATCTAATTTGTGATACGCCCGCAGATCCGTTTGGACAATCTACCTTGGATACTGCTACACCAGAAGAACTAGAACTGATTTCTCAAGGCTTAATAGATACTTCTTTCTATAGTACTTCCTGTGAATTTACCTACGAGATCAGAGATCCCAATGGGGAATATTATCAACCCGATATGGGGAATATAATGTCCCACTATCCTTGTAAATGTGGATTCACGCAAGATCAATTTAAATTGATGGTAGAGACCATCCTTATGTCAACCATCAACCACTTTTAATCAGCAGCTATGAAAAAAATATCTATTTATATACTAACAATTTTCTTCCTTTTTGGAGCAAATTATACCGTCTCCGGACAGACGGCTAGTACAACCGCTGGTTGTGCAGAACTAAAGGTAGATTTTACCGCACCTGATGCGACATCCTATTTTTGGCGATTCGGTGATGGTGCTGCAAGTGTTTCGACCCTGCAAAATCCAGAACATTCCTATGTCCAACCAGGAACCTATACCGCTCAACTTTTTGATCAAGAGGG
>CALKJE010000213.1 GCA_937995675.1 uncultured Saprospiraceae bacterium | reverse complement strand
ATTGTGATTGGAACTCATGCACTGTTAAACAAGGAAATTGGATTCAAAGACCTTGGCTTATTAATCATCGATGAGGAGCAAAAATTTGGTGTCGCTGCAAAGGAAAAATTAAGAAATATAAAAGTCAATGTTGATACCTTGACGTTGACAGCAACCCCTATCCCAAGGACGCTTCAATTCTCATTGATGGCTGCGCGGGACTTATCGATCATTCGAACACCACCACCTAATCGCCAACCAATTCATACAGAGAGACGAATCTTTAATGATCAAATTATCCGCGATTCTATTTATTATGAGGTGAATCGAGGTGGCCAGGTATTTTTTGTGCACAATCGCGTCAAGTCACTCCCTGACATCACTGCGCTTATTACAAGACTTTGCCCAGACATAGACATTGCGATGGCGCATGGCCAGATGGAATCAAAAAAGCTGGAAGAAACATTGATGAATTTCATAGAGCGCAAATATGATGTTCTAGTCTGCACTAACATTATAGAAACCGGTTTAGATATCGCCAATGCCAATACGATAATCATTAATAATGCTCACCAATTTGGATTGAGTGATTTGCACCAATTGCGAGGACGCGTAGGTCGAAGCAATAAAAAAGCCTATTGTTATTTGTTTAGTCCGCCGTTATCTGCTTTGACAGCCGATGCGCGGAAGCGACTCAAGACGATTGAAGAGTTTTCTGATCTCGGTAGTGGATTTAATATTGCGATGCGAGACATGGATATTCGGGGTGCTGGAAATTTACTAGGTGGCGAACAAAGTGGATTTATTTCTGATATTGGTTATGAAACTTATCAAAAGATTTTAGAAGAAGCCATTCAAGAATTAAAAGAAACGGACTTTAAAGATTTATTTAAAGAAGACCTAGAAAAAGAACGCAAGTATGTACGGGATGTTCAAGTAGATACGGACGTAGAAATGTTGATTCCAGATGATTATATTTCGAATATTCAGGAGCGTTTAAATCTTTATACGGAACTTGATAATTTAAAATCAGAAGCAGCACTGGCGAAGTTTACCAAAAAAATGGAAGACCGTTTTGGTCCAATTCCTGCGCCTGTGCAGATGTTGTCGGAAGGGCTACGCGTACGCTGGCAGTGTAAGCAATTGGGTTTTGAAAGATTGATTTATAAAAACAGAAAACTTCGCTGCTATTTTATTAGTAATCCTCAATCTCCATTTTTTGAGACTCGATTATTTCAAGATTTGGTTCGTTATGTAACGATTAATGGAGCGGAAAAAGGTTTGTCCTTTAAAAAGTCGGTGCAGCATTTTATTTTGGTAAAAGATGGGGTGAGATCAATGAAAGTAGTGCAGCAGATATTGGGAGATTTGCAGGTGGCGGTGGGATTGGAGAAGACGGTGGTGGAGGGGTGATTTTGTCGTTTTAGGTTAGTTATAATTTGTCTCGTTATTTAGAAATATTGGTTCATCTCTTCTGTTTTAATTCTAATTATAAATTTTATCCTATCCTTTTCCTGGATGGTGAATCCACTATCGTGGCTATCTCAACACTAAAACCTACCATTTTTTAGTTATATTGTGTAGACAGTTTGTGATAAACTTTACAAAATATAAACTATGCAAGCATCTCCACAAAATACCCTTGCCGTTGCTTTTCACCTTACCCATCATTGTAATCTGCGATGTAATTATTGCTATACAGGAGAAAAACTACCCATTGCGATGTCTCGTCAAACGGCAGATGCAGGAATTGATTTTGTTCTAAAAGAAGCAAAGCAGCACAAGATCCCAAGATTAGATATCACCTTTTTTGGTGGAGAGCCACTACTCGAAAAAGAATTACTCCTTTATATCGCTGATCGATTTATTGCTGAAAAAGGGACGATAACGGTGGACTTCAAAACCAGCACCAACGCTACCTTGATCACTTCTGAAGTACTGCGGGAATTAGATAGTCGGGGTGTTTATATTTCAATCAGCATTGATGGTAATCCCACTGTACAGGATGAGCAACGGAAATTAGCTGGAGGACAAGGATCATCCCGGTTGGTAGAAAAAGCGATTCCATTATTATTAAAAAATAATCCATGTACGAATGTTACTTGCGTGGTTACGCCAGCCACGGCAGCACGTATTACGGAGTCGGTGGATTGGATTTATAGTCAAGGGTTTCGTTTTATTACGACCACTTTAGATTACTCCGCAGACTGGACCATGGACGATATGAAAATCCTCGCCAAAGGATATGAGCAGTTGGGAAAGTGGTACGAGAAAAAAATGATGAAACAAGAACGGTTTTATCTCAGTTGTTTTGATGAGCGAATTCGAACTCGCACTTTTGAACCCATCGCAAAAAATGAACGATGTCATTTGGGCTATCGGCAGTTTTCGATTGCGCCTGATGGTGAATTATATCCATGCATTCAATTTGTTACGACCGAGAAAATTCCTGAGTTTATGATTGGTCATGTCCAGGATGGTTTTAACGAATCTTGCCGAAATTATATTACCAGTGCTTCAGAAAAAGAAAAGCCAGAATGTAGTGGATGTAAACTCAAGTCTCGTTGTAGTAGCTGGTGTGCTTGTATCAATTATATGAGTACTGGTTCTATCGAAAAAGCGAGCCCTGTTGTTTGTCAGCACGAACGACTTTTACTTCCGATAGCAGATAAAGTCGCCAACCGACTTTGGAAAAAGCGTAGCAATCTTTTTATTCACAAGCATTATAATCCAGTATATCCTATTATTTCACATTTGGAAATTAATAGCTAGTTTGATATGAGCCATTCTAAGAAAAATAAACTAAAAGTTACTCCGGTAAAAAGATATAAAGTTGCTAAATATCCCAGCTTTGACGATCCTAATCCTTTGGAACATCCCGATACCCTGCCGTACCCTTTTAGTGAGAACGCATTTAAATTATTATGTGGTTTGGGGTTTACGGGAGCATTGTTACTAGGTTGTACTGAGGAAACGGGAAAAGTATATTCCGAATTTATTTCATTAGTAAAAAGAGATACTACTACCGGAAATCCATTTACGAAAGAGATGACTGGTTTACCTTATATGCCAGCTAGTTTTGGTACCGGGTTGCCGTCCAGAGTGAGAAGAGAAGATGCTATTGGGGTAATCAATCGGGTATTTCGTGAGGAAGGAATTGTACTAGAATCAATGGTTGATGTAGAAAAAGATGGAGTGGTCGTGACGGCGGATGGATATAATGAAGAAATGCAATTAGGATATGTATTTATTGACTATGGTCGGTTAGGTGAAGGTACTGTTCTGGGCAATGGATTTTCAAGGAAGGAACGGAAATTTAATGACAATTCTAAAAAAGAAACTCGCTATCCGAATATCAAAAACTATAAAGATAAAGAAGGATCTAATTATAAACATTTAGTCAAAAAAGATACACCACAAAATAAAGCGTTTATCGATTTTATCGATGAAACCTATCCAACGCTTGCTTCTTCAGAAAAAGAAACTCGTTTCAAAAAAGCGTATTTAATCTATCGCATTTATAATGTATTAGAAAAGATAGCATCGCTCTATCCGGCATATACAACTTATCTTCGCCAATCTATAGAGGAGCCTGATAGATTTAATCTTGGGAAATTAGAGAAGATACTGTCCACCGTATATGCTTTGCAACAAGTGGAAGCCGTTTTTCCAAAATTAACAAAAAGTGTATTGGTCACTGAATTGATTAGTTCAATCGATCAATCAGATGAGAGATGGAATAAGCAAATAAACAATTTATATCTCCTAATATATTTGAATAAGCAGATAAATAATCCATATAAATTGAGACGCTTGAAAAATGTAGTCAGGAATGCTCAAAATGATAGGCTTGAGCAACTGATTGAAACTGTCTTTACTAAATCAGGAATCGCGCAACAAGAAGTTTTTAGAGAAATAGAACATATGTTGGATTTTATGAAAATAGATATTTCTGAGGTGAAAAATATAGTAGCTGCTGCGGATGAAAAAGAATACTTTTTAGCTCCGATCAGTCAGCGAGATCCTCGGTTAATTTATTATTCTAGTTACAGACCTACCGAAAATCAAGTCAAAAAATTCGAACAAAGATTTGAAAAGGAAACAAACCCAAAGAAAAAAAAGATACTACGAAAGAGGTTAGAAGAAATGAAGTTAAGGATGAAAGAAAAGAAAATAGATCCCAGGGAAAAAACGCTAAAAATGCTGGAAGATCAAGTCCGTAAATATATCCACTGGTCGAAAGGTCAGATGGGGTACTGATAGCGGGGACGTCAAATAAAACCACTTGATGATATCCAACTATTTCACACTTGGAAATTAATAACTAATTAGCATGAGCCATTCTAAAAAATCTAAACTTAAGGTTGTTCCAGTACAAAGGTATAACCGTGCAAAATATCCTTCGTTCAATGATCCTAATCCAATAGATCATCCGGATACACTTCCTTATCCTTTTAGTGAAAAGGTATTTAAGATGCTCTGTAGTATGGGATTTACGGGGGCACTATTGTTGAGTAGTCC
>CALKJE010000212.1 GCA_937995675.1 uncultured Saprospiraceae bacterium | reverse complement strand
TCACAGCATTTTTAGAAAAGGCCAAGAAAAATGCGAAGGCAGACACGGTTGATTTTAAAAATATTACGACGGAAAAAATAGTTTTTGAAAAAGCCAAACTTCCTTATGTTTTACCAGAACTTCGCTACGATGATACAGCCTTGTCGATGCCACTCTCAGGAGAACTCATTCGCCCCGAAGACATCCGCGGCGTCGTGCATGCACATACCACCTATAGTGACGGAATTCATACCCTCGAACAAATGGTAGAAGAAGCTAAAAACCTCGGGTACGAATATCTTACGATCACCGATCATTCACAAGCTGCCTTTTACGCCAATGGCCTAAAACCAGATCGCCTCCTCGAACAGTTTGCTGAAATTGATGAGCTGAATAAAAAACAAAAAGATTTTAAAATTTACAAAAGTATTGAATCCGATATCCTCAATGATGGCTCCCTTGATTACGACGAAGAGATTCTAAAACAGTTTGATCTGATTATCGCTTCTGTCCATACCAACCTAAAAATGGACGAGACCAAAGCAACGCAGCGTTTAATCACCGCCATCGAAAATCCTTACACCACCATCCTCGGTCATCCTACCGGACGGATTTTATTGGCTCGCTCTGGTTATCCGATTGACCATGCAAAAGTGATCGATGCCTGCGCTGCCAATGGCGTTCACCTTGAGCTCAACGCCAACCCACTACGTCTCGATATCGATTGGACTTGGATTCCTTACGCTCGCGAAAAAGGAGTCTTGATTTCTATCAATCCAGATGCCCATAGTAAAGGCGGAATCAAGGATATTAAATACGGTACTTTGGTTGCTAGAAAGGGAAGATTGACAAAGGAAGGTTGTTTGAATGCGCGAACACAAAAAGAATTTGATAAATTGATAAAGTAGGATTTAGGAGGTAAGGTAAGGAGGAGGTTTGTTTTGTTGGTGTATTATTTTAAAATTGATCAATAATTTTTATAAGTTCTTCGGAACAAAGATAATAGGCTTGCGAGGAAACGACAATATATTTATTTGGAAATTTCATAATGTAAAGTTCTCCGTATCTTTGACGTTGCTTAGCTTGATAGTGAATGGTTATTCGCCAATAATCTCCAACTGCATTACGTCCTTTTTGCTCTGGCCTCTTTACTTTTTTTAGCCGAGCAAGTAAACGGGTCAATCTACGAATATCCTTTACTTCGGTAATAGATTGCTTATGAGAGGGATTTTTAAAACGTCTTATATCAATTTTATCAACGTTTCTGGCGTTTTTGTAACCAACTCTTTTGGCGATTTTATCTGGAAGTGGTTTAGGTGGGAGTATATAGAATAGGATTCTTTCATAAACTTTATACTTGTCATGTAAGCTGATGGGGTAGCCGTGATAGTCAGTTTCTAGATGAGAAAAGTAAACTAGCTGACGTCTGTCATGCTCATTCCAACTATTATCAATCTTCCCTTTGTACCATCCTTTTCTTTTTAATTTTCGTTTAATTTTTCGAATGGATTTATCAGATAATTTGATGAAATTACCAAAATGATTAAACGAATGAATAGCCGGCTTGCCTTTTTTAATCAATATTCTTTCCATGACACCATTTATAGTTTCCGTGGTATATTCATTTGATAAAAACATACCAATCAAATGTAATTTATCTCTCTTCTCATTAAAAAGCTGACTGCTATCCACGGAGACCGTATCAATCCATTGACTACTTTTATAGGCATTGGAAAATTTTTCTACAAAAAAATAACCTAATGATTCTTTGTTTTGTAAAACTACCTCATAAGCTTCCTCGTGTTTTTGTTCACAAACCAATTTTTTGATTCGTTTCGTAAGCTTGTTATTTACATACCCTTCTTCTTTTTGACCCAAGCAAACATTATAAGCTAATAAAAGTAAAAGAATTATTAATGAATGCTTTGTTACCATCTCGGATCTTTGTTTTATTCTCAAGATGGATGAAACATACAAATGGTTGCATCTGAATAGAACTCTTTTTTTTCGAAATTTCTTTTTTATAAAGTTTAGCTAAATCAAGAAAAATGCTTAAATTGATTCAATCTATACAAGCTTATTTTAAACAACTTCAAAATAAAAAATCATGAAAAAATCAGTTTTAGTTTTTGTCTTCACGATGCTTTTGAATATTGGATTTCTATCTGCCCAAAATTTTCAAGTAATGCCTGCACATCCTGAAGCAGGAGAAAGTATTACCATCAAATATGATCCTAAAGGTACGGTGCTAGAAGGAGAAGAAGTATTTGCGATTGCTTATATTCTTGAACTCGGGGAAGGTCCAGTAGCACAAGATGTAGCAATGACTAAATCAGATAATGGGTATTCGGGGAGTATTCCCACTTCGTCTAAGACAGAAGCTGTTTTTGTAAAATTTGAAAATGAAACTGGTGAAATAGTCGATAAGAATAACGAAGATGGTTATCACACCAAAATTTATAAAGGTGGCAAACCGACTAAAGATGCACACGTAGTTACTTCCAGTATCTATGGGAGATATGCTAATTTATTTGGTATCAAGGCCGATGAGCAGAAAGCAATGGTAGAAATGAAAAAGCTTCCCTCTACGGATCTGCTTAATATTGATTATTTAAGTTATTATACGAATGCTGTTAGAATGAATAAAGATGAGGAGGGAAAAGCAAAAATTATTGAACACTTAAATTCTTCGATCACCAATGGAAAATTTTCTGAAAAAGAATGGTCTACCTTAGCGGGGGCAGCTCGGTCTATGAAAGCCAATGATTTACAAAAAACAATTAATGAAAAAATTAAAGCTGAATTTCCAGCGGGAAGTATGGCCGTTTCAGAAAAATATGCTGGTTTTCGGGATTTAGAAACTTTAGCAGCCAAAGTAGAAATGTACAAGGAAGCTAAATCGACCTACGGAACGAATAAAGATCATCAGAGAATGATTGACAATATGGCTTCGGCTATTGCTAAGGAATATGGAAAAGAAGGTGATCTGGAAAATATATTTGCTTATGCCCAACAAGTATCCTCCAACAGAGGGCAAGCAAGTATTTACAATAGTCTTGCTTGGGGATATTCCGGTGAAAGCTTAGAGGGGGAAGGGCACCACCTGAAGGAAGGCGCTGAAATGTCTATGAAAAGTTTGCAGTTACTTGAAAAAGAAATGGATCAACAAGATGGCAAGATAGCTAGCTATTCTGCCAGACAATGGAAGCGGAATATGGAATATACTTACGCCATGTATGCTGATACTTATGCATTATTGGCTTATAAAAATGGAGATGTATCCAGTGCGCTTAAATATCAAAAAATTGCTTGCGAAATGAGTGAGATGGGAGACGTAGTAATGAACAGTCGTTATGCTATTTTTATGGAAGAAGATAAAGGAGGAAAAGAAACAATGGCTTTTTTGGAAGACATGATTAGCCAAGGAACAGCGAATGCTAAAATGAAAGAGCAGTTTTCTAGACTATTCAAAGCCAATGTTTCGATGGATCAAGCGGCGGAGATGTATTTGGCTAAACTAGCAGAAAAGGCAACCGCTAAGAAAGTTGAAGAAATTAAAGAGGCAATGATTCGTAAGAAGTCACCAAACTTTGCCCTTAAAAATTTAAAAGGAGAGGAGGTCAGTTTAGAAAGCTTAAAAGGAAAAGTAGTAGTAGTAGACTTTTGGGCAACTTGGTGCGGACCTTGTAAAGCGTCTTTTCCTGGTATGCAAAAGGCGGTTACTAAATACGAAAAAGCAGATGATGTAGCTTTTATTTTTATCGATACTTGGGAAGGTGGAACGAAAAAAGAAGAGAAGGCGCAGAAATTTATCGACGAGAAAGGATACAGTTTTAATGTGCTAATGGATAATGAAAATTCGACGGTAGCAGATTTTGGAGTAAATGGAATTCCTGCAAAATTTATCTTGGACAAAGAGGGAAATATTCGATTTGAAAGCAGTGGGTTTAATGGAAACGATGACGCATTGATTGAAGAAATTTCCATCGTAGTAGAAATGCTGAGAGGTGGCGATAGCGGCAATGGTCATAAAGCTGGAGCGCAGCCATAAGGTTATACGCACTTTTAGATAAGTTAGCCCTTTTTTTATGAACAACTTCTATGTAAAAAGAGGGCTAATTTCTTTAAAAAAGAAACTATTTTTTTAGGTGGATAAGGCCTTAATAAGAAAACAAGATAGAAGTGTTTGATTTTGATTTTGCGCTTGCACTTACCGCAACCCTCGCTTCTTCAAATTACGTTTATACACGGCAATATTCTGACTATGTCCTGCCATGGTCTTAGCAAAAGAATGTGTCCCCGAACCGTCTCCTTTGGCACAAAAGAAAATATAGTCATGTGATTCAGGGCTGAGTACGGCATCGATACTACTGATCGAAGACATGCTGATGGGGCCAGGAGGAAGTCCGGCATACATATAAGTGTTGTAAGGAGAGTCAAATTCAAGATGCTTATTAAGGACTCTTCTCAAATCAAATTTTCCAGTGGCAAAAACCACGGTAGGATCGGCTTGTAATTTAATGCCTCTTTTGATTCGATTAAGATAAGCACCTGCAATGCGAGGACGTTCTGAATTTTGCAAGCTTTCTCTTTCTACAATAGAAGCCAGCGTGTAGACTTCTTCGGGACTAAGGTTTTGTTTTTTTGCTTTGGCTTTACGATCGTTTTTGGACCAAAATTTTTCGTGTTCTTTTTTCATTCTTTCCAGAAAATCATTGGCATTCTGATTCCAGAAAAATTCATAAGTATTAGGAATAAATAAGGTCATCAGGGTTTCTCGATTGAGGCCCAATTTTTTGACGAGTTGTTGGTCATTAAAAGCAGTAATTAGTTCAAGCGAATCAGCCTCAATAAAACGCGCTACTTTTCCTGCTACCTCTTCCAGCAATCGTTCGTTGTTGAGGACTACTTTTACTGGAGACTGTTTGCCACCACGGAGATGTTGAATCAAGGCACGATTGCTCCAGCCTGGTTGAATTTCAAAACGACCAGAACGCATCTTGTTCTTTCGATAATTCATCTTTTCTGCTACCCAATCAAAACCAGCAGTATCGATGAGCATTCCGTTTTGAATCAATAGATTTTTTACCTCCTGATAATCTGAACCAGTCGGAATTTCCAAGAAATTATTCGCTAGTTTTTCAGGAACATTCGGTGTGCTAACAGCACTATATTTTTCATAGCCAATAAACCCTCCAATACAAATTGCCAACAAAAGCGCAATACCAATAATCTTTTTCATTCTTAATATTATATTCAGTGTTTAACCTACTATCAAAACGTTTATCCACAGACCAATATTTTGAAAGTTGGTTGGTAAAAAATCTTAAAATTTCACCCCGGCCCCAAGGGGAGATTTTATGATTAATCACCTTGCTTTTTCGATGAAAGTACCGCGATTCAACAAGCGCAGCGATTCAACACTTCAACAAGCGTAGCGCTTCAACCCCCTTAGTACTGTTCCTTCGAATTCGGAAAATCACCAGATTTTACATCCTTGATATATTCTTCCGTTGCGATTTTCATGGTATCAAATAATTCTAGGTATCGTCGTAAAAATCTAGGTTTAAAATCTTTGGTAATACCCATCACATCA
>CALKJE010000211.1 GCA_937995675.1 uncultured Saprospiraceae bacterium | reverse complement strand
AAAGTTCATAAAGATCAGATTCTGAAATAATTTTAAATTCTTCATTCTGTAGCGCTTCATACTTTCTGGGATTTTTACCGATCACGACGTGAGTTACTTGATCCGAAAATTTGGTAGCCAACGGTACTTTTAGAATTTCTAGTTTTTCTTTGATCTCCGTTTTTTTACGTCCGGGTGTTCCGGCAATGTATAGTTGAGATTTCGTTCCTAAAGATTTTATATTTTTCTCACGGCTACTAATTTCTTGTAATTGTTTTTGTAGAACAGTCCGTAAATCAATATGGCTAATATTCATCAAAGTCAATAAATCATTGATT
The DNA here is from genome assembly GCA_937995675.1 of uncultured Saprospiraceae bacterium. Taxonomy (GTDB): domain Bacteria; phylum Bacteroidota; class Bacteroidia; order Chitinophagales; family Saprospiraceae; genus JALZUU01. The sequence continues at coordinate 5,281 of CALKJE010000211.1, read as the reverse complement.
GAAAAATCAGGCAAATCTTTTAATCTTTTCACTTTAGTAATGATTCGAAAATATCGTTCTTTATCTGCTTGTTCGATCTTTGCTTTTCCTAAAGCAGCACCAATACTCAGCACGCTTTCCAATGGCAAAGCGAATAATTTATAATCACTGCTCCGATCTTCATAGCCTGTATGCGTCGCAAATTTAGGACGAGATAAAATTGGAATTTGTTTTTTTGAAATAAGCTGGTACGGAGACTGAATAAAATGTTCCGACATAAAAAGCGATTTCAATTTTGGCAGACTATGAATAAAAGATAAGTCGTCGAATATTTTTCCTTTTCCGTTTATTCTTAATTCGCGGAGTTTATCCAATTTACTCCAATCAGCGGGGACTTCCATATGCGCCTCTATGAACATTTGCAGATTTTCTACTCCTTGGAGTTTAAAAATATAATCAGGAAAAGGAGTTTGCACTTGTCCAGCATTGAGCACTACTCTTCTGAAGGATCTAGCAAAAAAGTAATCCGGTAATTGAGTTGTTCCAGGACTGTGAATAATTAGATCTTGAAAAGGACGAACGGGATAATTAGCAAATACTTTCTCTAGATAAACCCTCAACTCTTCCGGCATTAATCGTGGAATGGTTAAGTATCCATTACGATTGGAGAATGCTTCTAAAAAAGTTTCAAAAATTCTTTTCCGGTCTGGATGTGAACCGTCATCCATTTTTAAAAATTCAAAATAAGAATTACCCGAACGACGAAAATCTGTATAAAAAATATTGGCTGCTAAAGGCCCATCAAAATGAGTCTGCAAATAGTATTCGTGAACTTTATAATTGTTCCGTTTAACGGATTCTTTTATTTTTCGAATTTGTTGATCGAGGGTATGTGGTGTTAAATATTCAATTACTTCACCAGCCAAGGCTTCGCTTTTAGTCGTTAAAGCAATCGTCATTAATGGCCCAAGAAACCGCCGATTAAAAGGATTATTTTTTAGCATTTCTAAGACCAACGCATCGTTGGGTCCTGGACCACTGTAGATTAATTCCAGTATTTTTTCTTCGATATTTTCTTGTTCTAGCGGGTTCATATTTTATCAAAATAAGTGAGGGAATTGTTCTGCAAGTTTTTCTCGATTTTCAAGTACTCCATAAATGCGAAGTGTTCTTATTTTTTTTAATTTATCAAAATCGGAAGGGAATGAAAATCGTTCATTAGAATGAACAAAAAAGGTATGCAACCGAGTCAACTCGCCTATACCAAAAGGAATATCCGTTGTTGCTCCATTCAGATGTAAGGTATTAATTTTATTTAGCGGATAGATAGAGTTTACTGAAAATTCTTTGGTAATCACTAATTCTAAAATTTTAAGAGAACCAACATGTGCCAATAATCCTTCTGGCAACTTTGTACATCTCGTAAAATTAACTACCAATCTTCTAAGTTTTCCTGTAAAACCGGGCTGCGAAAAAATCATGTTATACTCCTCTTCAAATAATGGTAAATGATTTTTAAGGTACCCATAGTTCGTCAAAAATTCAGGAAGTAAAGCTTGAAACATTTCGGCTCTTCCGGGATGCGTACCGTCATCATGTCTAAAAAAGTTATCACTGGCTTGACTCGTTCTCCGAAATTGAGCGTAATACATTTTCGCCAACGATTCTGGTGGTAAAACCCTATTCAGTTTTTCAATAGAAAAAGGAGCAGAACCTGTCGTAATTGCTTTTTGTTTTGCTTCAGAAACTCTACCTTTTAGGAACGTTCGGATTCGATTTTTCAGGTTTTTATCTTTACAAATTTTAGCTACTAACAGAAAGTCCTCCTCTACCTTTTCGGGTAATCCATTGGCTTTGACTAGTTCTAGTGCGACTGCTTCATTTTGCGGATCAGCGGACCAAAGTAATTGTTGAAGATTATAAATAAAATCAGCAGGAACATCTTCTTTTTGTAATAACCCTGGGCTTTCTACTTTTAAAATTTCCTCCATTTCTAATTGAGAAACAAACTGTAAATTTCGGGTAAAAATCCCCTCAGGAGCTTTTGGTTTCTTTCCTATGACTACCAGTTCTGTTTTATCAGAAAATTTTGTTTCTACTTTTAGTCCCAGTTCTTTTAGTTTGTTTTTAAAGATCGTTTTGTTCCCGGCCATCGTACCATTAATCCAAACCTTTTTATTTTTGGTCAGATCTTTTGCTGTGATTTTTTGTTGATCAACATTAAAATAATGAATTCGAGAAAGCAGTAAAAGATGTAAGTTTTTAATCGACCAATTCAATGCTTTAAATGTATCCTCCTTTAGTTCATCTGTCAATGGCAGGACCGCATATCCATTTCCAAGCCAGTATATAATCGCCCGTTTTATTCCATTTCCATCTTGTTTATTTAATCCATTATAAAGATCATGAATAGATAGAATTTTTTCGTCTTCTTTTGTAAACTTTGTTCCTAAAGTAAATCTAGCAAACGTATTTATATTTCCAATAGACAGTGGAAGGTGCGTAAGATTTTCTGCATATAACTCCAACCGGTTAAGTTTTTTTAACTCATCAATATCTATTGGTAAATTTTCTAAACCAATATTCATTCCGCTAAATCTCTCTAGGGCTGGCAAGGCCGTAAAGGAGGATGGAAGATTTTTCAATTTAGGCAGATCGCGCATTGCTAAACTTTCAAGTCGTAGGTTCCGCCGACCAAGTGGTGGAAGTTCACTCAATTCTGGAAGCACCTTAAATCCTATTTGTTTGACCGTGGTATTTTGTGCCAATGAAGGATCAATAGTTTTTAAGGACATACAATTCTCAATCGTAACTCCTTCTAGACTCCCTAATGAATAAAAATCCATTTCTAAATTTTCCAATTTTGGTAATCCTTTTAATTGAAGATGTTTTAATGATCTTAAATATTGAATTGATGGTGGAATCTTTTCTACATTTTCAGAATCAGCGATTAGCAATGAAGTCAGCTCGGTCATATCTCCGAACATGTCAGGTATCTCCTTGATGGAAAGTTGTTCTAAATTGAGTACTTCTAATCCAGCTATTTTTCCAAGGTCTTCTGGCAGTGCATTAATCGGGACTGAAACTAAGGTCAAATATTGCAGCCTTTGACAATCCGATAAACCTGTTGGTAGATCAATAGAAGCTTGCGATGTTCCGACATGGAGTATCTTCAAACTTAACAATTGAGTAAATCGAGAAAAATCTATTCCCAGCTGTTTTACAGAAGGCAGTACAAAGAGATCTAGCTTTTCTAATTTTTCGGCAGCTGCAAAAGAAGGAAGTGTTTGTAAATTATCTAACCGTTGTATTTTAATCGCCTTCAGGTTTTTTAATCGAGAAAAATCTTCTGGTAAGGTTTCTAGTTTTAATCCATTTAAAAGTAATTCTTCTAATTGATAACAAAGCGATAGTTGGGTCAATGGACTTACTTCTTTTAGATTAAGATCAAGACTTTTTAGTTTTGGTAAAATGGGAAAACGTTCTCCCAAGTTAATTGAATCACCAGAAATTGATAAAACGACGAGGTTTTCGAGGTGAGGCAAAATTTCTGCGATAGATTTCAAGTTTGGGCAGTTCGTAATTCTCAAGCTACGCAATGGATGTTTCAATAATACCTCAGGAAGTTCCGTCAACTGAGACGATCCGACAATCTCCAGACGAGTCAGTTTTGTATTTTCTAAAAAATGAATTAACTGTGCCTCTTGATCAAACGTTTTTTTATAGGCTGATTTATTAAAGTTAAATTTAGCAGAACGAAGTTTGGGTAAGATTTTAATATAACCAGATAGATCTAATGGATGCTCAATATTTAGATGCTCCACTAGTCCATCGCGATCTCTAAAAAAGTATCCCGTAGTCGCTGTTCGATCATAGTCAATTCGCTCAATCATAACCTAGCATTACATTTTATTTAATAATAACATTGCTACTTCTGGATCAGTCATTACCCCTTTTAATGCCGTATTTTCAGAACTCACTAAATCTTGTAATAAGGTTAAGCGTAAGTCGTTAGGAATGATATCCATTTTAATAAAAGACTGAATATTTTTTATCTCGTCTTTATTTGGTTTAATATTATTTAACGTCAAGTAATTAACCATTCGAGTACAAAGTGTCGCAATGATATCTACGCGTAAGACTTCTTGCTGCACGATGGCGCGTAAAGGTTTATAGACTGTATTTTCAAAATTTTTCGTTTTTAGAATTTCTTCTGAAGTGACTAGTTCAGAGAGATTTTGTTGAACAAAAGAAATAAAAGAAGCAACCGTTTCTTCATCCAAGCAGGAAGATCCCATCATCTGAATCAGTGGTAATTCGGCGTTAAAATCTTTGATACTTTCGATACTTTGAAAGAATTGAACGAGCGAGCGCGGCGTTGTTCGTTGTCCTTGTGCAATCTCTGGATAAGTTAGAACAAAGTTGATACATCGAGAATCTACGCCATTTTTTTCTGCCCATACGGCCCAAGCTTTCGGATCGAAATTCATGGTGATATGCATCATCCGTGTCAGCATGGCATTATCCATCGGAGTTACGGAATAGTCTCCACCATCTGGATTTGCGGTGAGAACGATTTGCCAAAGCGGTGGAAGTTTCCAACTCACCAATTCATAGTTTTGAAGCAACTGCATGATTCCTCTCAGGATACGGTCATCGGCTCGATTGACATCATCAATTAGTAGAATCCCTGGTCCTTCTCCGGTTGGTACCCAATCAGGACTACTAAAAACTGTTTTTCCATTTTCGATGGCTGGCATTCCAACTAGGTCTCCCATTTCTTCAAATTGTGCGGGAGCGATATAAGCCCATTGATAGCCTTTGGCTTCTGCGATTTGTTGGACCATTTCTGTTTTACCAATCCCGTGGGTTCCCCAAATACAGATCGGTGATTTTTTATGTCCTCGCTTTTCGGAGTTAATATTGGTGGTAATGATATGTTCAGTAAACTTTTGTACTTCGGTGGCATTGGAGGTGACGCCGTAGAATACGTAGTTGTGTTTTTGATTTGACATTTTTTTTATTTTGAGATATTTTAGTGTTTTTGTCGCGCAGAGACGCAGAGACCTTCTATCGTGTATATCTTTTATTGTGTTTTTTCATTTTACAAAATACTTTTTATTTCTCGCAGAGGACGCAGAGGCGCAGAGACCTTCTTTTGTGTAACTCTTCTAACGTGTATATTTTTTATCGTATATTTTTTTCATTATGGTTTTACGATCGAGGGCATTATTAATTTTTCATTATTACATTATTCATTAGAAGCAGAGCCTGTGCGCTGCCCTTAAGCGATTTTTAGTTT
>CALKJE010000210.1 GCA_937995675.1 uncultured Saprospiraceae bacterium | reverse complement strand
GATTATAAAAAATCAAAGCGCTAGTTTATACGTCTTCGTATAGATACAGCTTTACAAGCAAGAAAAAGAAAAGACAAAAGAGCCACTGAGCAATCAGGGGTACCTAGTTGTCAAATTAGAAAAGTATTCTCAAAATTCAGCGCTGCTAGTTAAAAAGTTAGTTGACAAAATCTAAAAAAAATCCCAAACACTCCTAAAAGCACTCGGGATTTCCCAATAAAGCTATATCAAAGAAAGCAAAATTATCTAAGGATAGAATGCTTATTTTGATACGCGCTATTTGCTTTTAGACGCTTCAATCAAACGCGATTGAAGAGAACAAATAGCCATAAGCAAAAAGCAAATAGCATGTTCTTATTTTCCAAAGATCTTCTTTAAAACAGGATCCGTTGGATTTGCACGTTCTGCTTTTTCTGCGTTACCCATCATACTAAAAAGACCATCTACGGCACCATTGGTTGCTAGGTCAGCGATGGAAGGTTTACCTTTTCCAAGTAAGTTAGAAGCTTGACCTCCCAAGGCAGAAGTGATCGCACTAAGGCCTCCATTGTTAGTCAAATTTTTCGTGATAGCAGGTAATAAAGCAGCTGTTAATTTTTGACCCGCTGCTTTCTTTAAAAAGTCAGTAGCACCGGTATTTCCACCTTTCAATAGACTCAATGCATCAGCAGCAGGAATGCCTTTGGTCGCATTACCCAAAATAGAAGAAGCAACGTCAGGTAAAGAAGAAGAAATCGCATTATTTAATAAACCAAGCGCTTTAGTTCCTTGACTTGATTTACCTAATAAACCCGTAAGGGTAGAGAGTCCTTTAGGCATGGCATTTTGCATAACCGTATTACCTAAAATATTTCCCGTAAAATTACTTAAAGCATTTTTACTTGAGTTACCTAATAAGGCTTGTACGCCTGTTAATGCTTGAGCAGGCGAAAGACCAGCTAATCCTTTGTTGACACTACAAGATTGAGTCATCACAACAATAGATAGCGTAAATAATAGGGAGACAAATTTTTTCATGATTATTTTTTTATGGTGATTAATTAACAAGTTTAGAATTACCCTTTGGACGTAAGATATGGATTAAGTAACGACGTGGATTTTTCCTCAACTGTGTCGGAGCACTGGCAGCCCCATAAAAGCTGCTCCACAAAAAAAATCCCGAACACGCACCAACGCATTCGGGATTTACTATTTATAAAGTAGCACTAATCTTACTTCAAAAAGTCAATGCTACTATTAATAAACTTCGTCAAGTCCGCCCCTTTCAACATCCCCTGATTCAATAACGCTAGGTTATAAAGATGTTTTACAAAAGCAGATTTCTTTTCCGCTTTTTTCATACCGACCAATTTATTGGCGATCAAATCGTGATTGGTATTGACGATGACATTATACGTATCTGGGAAACCACTCGTATCCATTCCTTGCATCTTCTGCATCTCCATCATACGGCGCATAAACTCCGGACGCGTAATTACCACCGGTAAATCTTCTGGAGACATGGCCTTTGTTTCGACACTTCCACCCGTCGTTCCTACTTCCGCGGTAAACAACTCCTTGATTTTTTCCTGTGCCTTTTCGCCTAGTACCGATTCTTTCACTTCATCCGTCTGCACCAAATTATCGACGATGTCCGAATCAACTCGAACGAAAGTCACGTCACCCAACTTCTGTTCTAGTTGCTGCATAAAGTGGTTGTCAATGACCGTATCAAATTTCAAGATTTGGTAATTACGATTCTTCGCTGATTGGATAAAGCTATCGTGTTCCGTAGGATTATTGGTGTAGATCATAATAATCTTTCCGTGCTTATCGGTCTGCGTAGCTTTGATCTTTTCTTTATATTCTTCGATGGTAGAAAATTCGCCATCCACTGTTTCTAGCAAAACAAATTTTTCTGCCTTATCGTAGAATTTCTCTTCGGAGATCATTCCGTATTTAACGAAGATACCGAGGTCAGACCATTTGCTTTCAAAATCTTGACGATCTTTCTTAAATAGTTTCGCTAATTTTTCCGCTACCTTTTTAGTGATATATCCAGTGATCTTCTTAACGTTAGAATCACTTTGCAAATAACTACGAGAAACGTTCAACGGAATATCTGGAGAATCAATGACTCCGTGTAGCATCGTCAAAAATTCAGGTACGATTTCCTTTACTTCATCCGTAACGAATACTTGGTTAGAATAAAGGTGGATTTTATTTTTAGAAACTTCGAAATTATTATTCAATTTCGGGAAATATAAAATACCCGTTAAGTTGAATGGGAAATCAATATTCAAATGAATCCAAAAGAGTGGTGGCTTACTATAAGGATATAATTCATTATAGAAAGACTTGTAATCTTCGTCCTTTAAACTACGAGGACTTTTCTTCCAGGCTGGATTAGGATTATTGACGATATTGTCAACTTCCGTTTTGATCTCTTTTTGATCTTCGCCTTCTCCTTCAAAAGAAGTTTCTGTCTTTGTACCGAATTTAATTTCTATCGGTAAAAACTTACAATACTTATTTAATAGCGTATCAATGCGGCCTTCTTCCAAAAATTCCGTCGCATCATCGCTTACATGTAGGATCACATCCGTACCACGTGGCTTTGATTCTGCCTTTTCGATTTGGTATTCAGGATCACCATCACAGATCCATCGGACGGCGCTGCTCTTTTTGTAAGACTTGGTGACAACCTCTACTTTATCTGCTACCATAAAAGCAGAATAAAATCCTAATCCGAAGTGTCCGATGATGCTCGCTTCGTCTTTATATTTTTTAATAAAATCCTCGGCACTAGAAAAAGCTACTTGATTCAAGTATTTTTCTACCTCTGATTCGTTCATTCCGATCCCTTTATCACGGATGGTAATCGTTTTACCTGGTTTATCGAGGATAATTTCGATGGTGGTATCACCGATTTCGCCTTTTAATTCGCCTCTACCAGCCATGGTTTTTAGCTTAGAAGTCGCATCCACCGCATTGGCGATTAGCTCTCGTAAGAAAATTTCTTGATCTGAGTAGAGGAATTTTTTAATGATTGGAAAGATATTTTCCGTTTGTACGGAAATTTTACCTTTTGTCATAGTAATTTTATTTAGAAGGTTTTTAAAATAAAGATTCGTTTAGATCATGCACACTTTTCTGAGTAGCAATCTTAAAAACAGTGGATAATCTCAATTTTTTAATAGGAAAGATCTTCTATACCAGAATAGAGTTACACACTTATAATAGAGTAGTCAAAGGCTGTACCATCGGTTATTTTGTGCCATAATGACACAATTTACCCTTAAAAGGCGGTGATAAGCGGAAATAAGGGCAGATTCTATCTTTCTATACTGGAAAACTTGTCATCACTCTTTTTTTTGCAAAAGTCACCAAAAATAAGACTTGGCACACCTATTGCAAATACCATAACCATACAACGATAACTTAACTTTAATAAGAAAAAAATACACCATGAATAATTTTGAAACTCTAAACCAGAAAATTGATGATTTGATTACGCGTTTCTTTTATAAAGAAGAGCAGTTGTATTTTCGAATCATGATTAAATTAAATGGTGGCACGATGCTTCCATATAATGATTACGCTGACTATAACGAGTATAAGAAAGCTTATGCTGGTTTGGTAGAAAAAAAGCGTTCTGGAGATACCATGATGGGTATTACTACAGAAACAAAAACAAGCCAAATGGATTTTGCCTAATGGCATGGTTATTGAAAATATAATAAAGGAAATAGTGAACTATAGAGAAAAGCAAAATGCTCTCCCATTGTTCATATATTTCAAATAAAAAAATAATATCGTCGGCTAAAGAGCTGAGTAAGATAATTAAGAATTAGGGTCACTTGTGATCTTAAAAGGTGAGTGGGACCAGTTTATTGGGGGGTAAAGTTGGTCCCATCGCTCACTTTTTCAAATTCTTATTAAAATATTGAAGAATAGATCTTTTGTAAAAGTTCCTCCCTCCAGAATTCCCCCTGAGTGCAATGTGATGATTAGTACTGGTAATGATATAAGGAAAAAATACAAAGATCTTTAGTGCCAGCAATGGTGCTAATGGGTGAGTGGGACCACTTTATTGGGGGGTAAAATTGGTCCTAACTCACCTTAATTTTTTTAAATAAAAAACCTGTTCTGGATATATTCCGGAACAGGTTTTTTGCGTTTAAGGAAGGTTCGGCAAAAAATCGTAAAATTTTACCCCGACCCCGAGGGGAGATTTCACGATTTTTTGCCTTGTTGTTCGAAAGGGAAAATCTTACGACTTAACAAATCAA
>CALKJE010000209.1 GCA_937995675.1 uncultured Saprospiraceae bacterium | reverse complement strand
GAAGCCTGTGCAGGAGAAACACTGGTCGTTTTTGGAAATCCAGTATCTGAAAATGGCATTTTTAATCAAACCTTTACCTCTATTTTAAATTGTGATTCGACGCATCAGATCGAAGTTGTTTTTAATAATATTATCAATACCTTCGAAACCCAAACCTATTGCGCAGGAGATATCATTGAAATTGACGGCCTTGAAATTTCTACCGATCAAGACATCTCTTTTATGGAAACTGCGATGAATGGCTGTGATTCAACACATTTATTATCTATCCAATTTGTAGAAGAGAATCTCATCACGGAAACCGCTCATTTATGTCCGGATGAGTTTGTTGTATTTTTTGAAGACACCATTCGTCTTGCTGGAAATTACACCAGTTTTATGCCGGCCTCCAATGGTCAGTGTGATACCATTTATGAATTGGACGTCACGGTGAGTGATCAATTTGAATGGTCATTAGCGGATACTATTTTTACGACCAACGGAATAAACCTTACGCTCCCACTCCAAATAGAAAATAACGAATGGACGATTAGTTGGAATGATTCAGAGCAGTTGAGTTGCCTAGATTGTATTCAACCGATCATCGACCCACAATACGATGAATTACTTGAATTCACGATTAGTAATTCCGAAGGTTGTACCGTTACGGGTCAAGTATTTTTAGAAGTAGAACAAGCCGTTGCCTATTATATTCCAAATGCTTTTAGTCCCAATGAAGATCAGATCAATGATCGCTTTTTTGTTTCTGGAAATTCAAAAGTCCAAGCAATTAAAAAGATAGAAATTTTTAATCGTTGGGGAGCGATTGTTTATCAAGATTTGAATCTTCCCCTCAATGATTCTGATCGCGGCTGGGATGGAAACTTTAAAGGACAACGGATCTCGTCTGGTGTTTATGTTTATATGATAGAATTGATTTTAGCAGATGGTACCATCGTTTTAGCATCAGGAGATATTACGTTGGTTAGGTAAGCGATTATTTTTTAAACAAAAAACATTTCAAAATAAAATTAAAACATTTTGTTTCTACGGAAATATAATTTAACTTTACATCAGCGCGCAGAATATTCTGGTGGGGAATATTGCACCGCGACACTAATCGATAAATGGAAACAAGTTCTTCCTTTTCAAAACCGGGTAAGTCTCCGGAAATTTCAATTTTTTAATTTTTATTTTTTTGACAATTCATGAGTTGTCAACCTGGAATCTATGTAATGATAGAATAATAAGTTCCGTATTTTGGCAAGGGAATTTTAGTTCAAGATGAGGCAAAAAACGCAGACGATGCCATAGCATCGGCGAGGCTTTTTAACGAAATATTGAACTAAAAGATCCAGCCATAAATTAGAAAATTATTGTTTTACCATTACTTAATAGGATTTTCAGAATGATTAGGTGACTGTTGGTCACTGGAATTTAGTCAGGGAAACAACCAAGGCTGGACTGGCGAAGCCGTGCATGGAACGACTTCAAAAGGGGGGATGGTATTCGGTACCTCGCGGAGGGTGGGAAAGCCCGCCCGCGGGCTTTTTCTGTCTTCAAAACAGTACTTTCTTGATGATTATCTATGGCTTTATTTTTTCAAATAAACAATTTAATACTGCTCAGAATGATCAAAATATACATTTTGAAGACTAATGGAATAACACAAATTTAAAGCGACAAAACATATTAGTTTGTAATGATCTGTCATTCATAACAATCTCTTCTACCTTTCTAGAATCTGATTAATCTTTCGTTATTTTTTTGAAGTTGTTTAAGAATTCGAAAAGCAGACGAGAACTAGAGAAAATTGTTTAAGTCAAGCCTCTTTTTTGAGTGAACCCCGAAAGCTTTCGGGATTGACGAGAAAAAAGGCGCCTGTCCCGAACTTGATTCGGGGAAGAGTTAAATAATTTAATCAGTTCGTAGTCAATTTTGGAGTTTTTAAACAACTTCTTTATTAACTTCGCTATTCGCAACAGAAATTACTTCAGTAAAAAATAAGAAATTGAAAAAGCAAATCTTACGAATCGGGATGGCGCAGATGTCTCCTATTTGGCTAAATAAATTACAGACCATTGAAAAAATAAAAGTGTTTATCGATCAAGGTGGAAACCAAGAATGTGATCTGCTCGTTTTTGGAGAAGGTCTACTGCCCGGTTATCCTTTTTGGCTTTCTATGACAGACGGTGCGACCTTTGAATCTCAAGTACAAAAAGAGTTACACGCACACTATATGCGCAATGCGGTAGAAATTGAATCGGGAGATCTAGATGAAATTTGTGCATTGGCAAAAAAACATAAAATGGCTATTTATCTCGGCATGATCGAACGAGGAAAAAATCGTGGCAATCACAGTCTTTATTGTACCCTTGCTTATATCGACAAAGATGGAATCATACAATCAACGCATCGCAAGCTTCAACCTACCTACGAAGAACGCCTCACTTGGGCACCTGGAGATGGGCATGGATTACGGGTGCATGACTTGGAAGGCTTTACCGTTGGTGGTTTGAATTGTTGGGAAAATTGGATGCCTCTTTCTCGTACGGCACTTTATGGAATGGGCGAAAATTTACATATCGCAGTCTGGCCTGGTTCGGTTAGAAATACGGAAGACATCACCAGATATATTGCAATAGAAAGTCGATCGTTTGTAGTTTCCGTTTCTGGGTTGATGCGTACGGTTGATTTTCCAGATCATACACCGCATCTAAATAAAATTTTAGGAAATGCTCCTTCCATTATTGCCAACGGTGGTTCTTGTATCGCCGGACCGGATGGTAAATGGATTATTGAACCAATCGCAGATAAGGAAGGCGTCATCATCGGAGAGATCAACCTTAACCGCGTTTTTGAAGCAAGACAAAATTTTGATCCTACGGGACATTATTCCAGACCGGATGTTACGAAGTTGATTGTGGATCGGAGACGGCAATCGATTGTCGAGGACGGGAATTTGAGTATGGATGGTAATTAATAATTTTTTAATGAATAATGCGAATCAGGAGTTAAATTTCTATTTAATATTAAAAAAAGGGCTTGGAAAATATGCTTCTTGCCGCTTGCTTTTTGCTTCCCTCTATCACGTGCGATAGAAGGGAGCAAGAAGCAAATAGCGAGTAGCAAGAAGCAACAAAATCCCAAATTCAATTGGAAGATAATGTTGCTTTGATTAATATATTTATTTCCAACCCCTGATTCGCATGAATAATTAAGAATGGCTCTTTCGATGTGTATCGATTTAACGAATAATGCCCTTAATTGCTATTCGCGATCAAGGGAATTATTCATTACCACATTTTTCATTAAACTACTCACTCATCTCAAACTGCAACTTCGCCAGCCCACTATACGCTCCATCCTCTACCGCCGAAAGTTCCTCATGTGTTCCTTGTTCAATAATTTGACCTTCGTCGATTACGTAGATCGTATCCACTTCACGAATCGTAGCGAGTCGGTGTGCGATGATTACAGAAGTTCGACCTTCCATTAATTTGTTAAGTGCATCCTGAACCACTTTTTCAGATTCAGCATCTAGCGAAGATGTCGCCTCATCCAATAAAAGGATACTTGGATTTCTAAGAATGGCACGAGCAATGGCGATTCGTTGACGTTGTCCACCGGAGAGTTTGATACCACGATCACCAACGATGGTTTCTAATTTTTCAGGGAAAGAATCGATGAATTCCCAAGCGTTGGATTGCTTAGCCGCTTCGATGATTTCTGCCTCGGTAGCATCTGGTTTTCCATAAAGAATATTCTCACGAATCGTTCCACCAAACAACATCACCTCTTGTGGAACGATGGCCATATTCTGTCTGTAGATAGAAAGGTCATATTCCGTAGCAGGTTTGCCATCGATGGTAATCGTTCCTTGATCTGGTTGATAAAATTGTAAAAGGAGTTGTACCATCGTTGATTTTCCAGAACCACTCATTCCGACCAGTGCTACTTTATCACCAGATTTTATGTCTAAGTTGATGCCTTTTAGAACCGGAACATCTTTTCGAGTAGGATAAGAAAAGTGAATATCTTTATAAGAAATATTTCCTGTAAAGCGTTCGGCATCTGTAATTTTTACAGGTTGAATTTCTACCTCGGAGGTCGTCTCTAAAATCTCTTGGATTCGTTCGGTAGCTCCCAATGCTCCGGTCAATGCCGTATATAAATTTCCAAGACTACCGATGGCACCACCAATTAATCCGGTATATAAAATAAAAGAAAATAAATCTCCTACCTCCATCACACCTTTTTCTACCAACATAGCTCCTTGCCAAAGAATAAAAAAGATGGCACCAAATAAAACGGTAATAATAAAAATAAAAAACACCCCTCGAATCTTCGCAAACTTCAAAGAAGTCTTTACCACTTCGTCAACAGATTTTCCATAACGAACTGTTTCCAACCATTCATTGGTAAATGATTTTACCACAGAAAAATTCTGAAAAGTTTCTTCTACAATCACATTCGTTCCTGCTAATTGGTCTTGTCTTTTTTTAGATAATTTTCTAATATAGCGACCAAAGAAAAATGCCACCACAACAACTACCGGAAAAGTAGCTAACATAATCAAGGCCAATTTTGGCGTAAGCCATCCTATGATCACAACTCCCGATAATAGAATCACAACTTGTCGAACAAACTCAGCCAAAGTAATACTAAAAGCAGATTGCAATTGCTCCACATCCGCCGTAATTCTACTCGTCAACTCCCCTACTCTTCGTTGCTCAAAGAAAGGAATATCTTGAGTAATTAATTTTTGGTAAAGTGCTTTTCGAACATCCGCCATTCCTTTTTCAGAAACATTGGCAAATAATACCGTCCGAAAATAAGACGTGACACCTTGTAAGATTAATAAGACAAGAAAAAATCCACCATACTCCCAAAGTTCTAGATCTAAAATTTTGGTAGGCTGTCCACTTGCCTTATTGGCCATTTCACCAGCTGCACCGGGAAAAATCATAAACATCAGACTAGACGTACTCAACAGGAAAAGCCCTACGTAGAAAGACCAACGGTAAGGACGAATAAAACGGAATATTTTAAGCGAACTGGCCATCTTACTTTTGGTGACCGGTTCTGCTTTTTGATAGGTACGCCTGTTGCGAGCCATGGACTAGATTTAATGATAAAAAATATAGAATGTGAATCAGGAGTTAAAAATAAAAATATGAATCAAAGGAAGATCATCTTCCCATTGATCTTGGGATATGATTGCTTTTTGCTGCTCGCTATTTGCTTCTTGCTTCCTTCTATCGCGATAGAAGCGGGCAAATAGCAAGCAGCAAAAAGCAAAAAGCATCTTTTAAGAACCCTTATCATCCAATAATTTGGAATTTAACTTCTGGTTCACATTTAGAATGTTGTTTAAAAACTTCTTGATTCGCAAAGTTACGGTAAATTAAAGGATTAGAACGGCTAGAATGTTTTACGAATGTCATTTTGCATAAAGAAAAACCTTAATTTACCACTTCTTCTAGATCTGGCTTTAATAGAAAGAGCTGCGCCAGCTTTAATTGGGCCTGTGCTCTTCGTAGATTTTGCATAGGATCACTGATTTTATAATAGACGTCCCCATTGACATAATCTGTCAGAAACCGAACCGACATGATATAGGAAAGTGTCGGAGCAGCCAGTGGAAGTGTTTCTATTTCGAAAGGCGTCAACCACTCTTCGGTGGCAGCAAGATATCCTTTATGAAAAGCTTCATAACGATCCCAATCAACCGTCACTCCTTGTACATCATCTTCGGCAGCCGTCACCGCAGCCGTCCGCAATCCATCGCCATAATCAAAATGAATACAGCCCGGCATAATGGTATCAAGATCAATGACCACTTTTGCCCTATGGGCTTGATCGAATAAAACATTGTTAAATTTGGTATCATTATGCGTGATCCGAACAGGAATCATTTCCATATCCATCCAAGCATCTAACAAAGTCATTTTAGGAATTAGTTTTTTGACCACTAAAATCTCTCGCTCTACCGTAGCGACTCGACCCAAAGGATCTGCTTGGATAGCTGCTTGAAGTTGCTCCAGTCTCCAAGTCACCCGATGGAAGTCTGGTAAAATAGGATGTATTTTTTCGATGGGCAATTCTCGTAAATCTCCCACAAATTTTCCAAAGGCATGACCAGCACTTTCTATCTGCTGCTTTGCAATAGCTGCATCAGCAGCTGGATTATCATACGAAACTAAATCTTTAAAAAAAGGAAACATTCGCCAGTAATCGCCAGACGCATCTCTAAAAAAGTTTCCTCCTTCTCTCGTAGAAATTACGGTTAATTGAGGAGTACCTTCCAGAGTTTCCTGAAGAAAGTTGGTCGTTACGGAAATATTTTCCATCAATTTTTCCGGACTTGAAAAAACAGTTTGATTAATTTTTTGCAATAGAAAATCAGAAGATGCCCGATCTTTATTTTCGACTCGATAAGTATCGTGAATATGACCATTTCCAAAAGCATAGATGGAATATGTCTCTGGTTTTTCTAAAAATTGGGCAACAATATTTTCTACCATAATTTCAATCTACAATACCGTTATTTTATTTCTTGCATTATTAATACTGGGAGAATTGTGGTAAACGACTTCTCCTTTATCTCCACCATAGGACCAAACTTCAATTCCTTCCCATTCTTCTCCACAATCATTTTCTAAAGTAGCCCCATCTAAGATTAATTTCCCTTTTGGATAAACGATGATTTTTGCTTTTTTAGGCAAAGAAAGACGGCAACGCAGCGTAAGCGTGGCACCATCCATCACTACAAGATGTCCTTCGATATCTTTGGCGGCATTCCATTCATGGTCTTGTTTTATTTCAATCGTTTTAGATTTTTTAAATGTACACCAAGTCTTTAGCAGACAGCCTCTCACCTTTCGTTTTTTATTAGACATCGTCATATGTGCCGTACCTATTTGACAAGGCGTTACGGATTGAGCTACCGGAATATAATCCATCATATTGTTAGAAATAGCTTTTCCATCACAAGGTGGTTTTCCAGTTAAGCCCCAACAATTTGCATGAGGCGGTGTATCATCGCACCCATCATTTTTCCGCCAAGAATGTCCTAAACCTACACAATGTCCAATCTCATGATTGAGCGTCCGTTGTTGTGCATAACGACCATATACCAGCTTCGCACCACTAGCCGAAATAGTCGTATCTCTGGTACTCTGGTAAACAGCCGTCATTTTCACCCAATCTCCAAAAGCAACTCCTCGTCCAGTTATCTGAAAGGTAGGAGAATCTAGACTATCAAGATGTGGCTCCATCATAAAGATATTTAGTACTTCCCCTTTTTTCTTACCATATTTTTTAAAAACTTCTCTACTTCCATAATTTTTATCTTTAGATCTAGTTCCATTAAAATGGTATAAATCATCATCTCGATGAAAATAAATAGCATGTCCATCTGGCGTCGACAAATCTTTATCTAATTTATAAGAATATCTCAATGGCAACTGAGGCGTATCATTTCCAACCGGAAGACTCATCTTTAAATTATCTTTCAAATACTCATTACAATGATAAATAATCTGTCGAGCAAATTTATATCCATCTGTTTCATCAAAATTATTCTTCACCTTTTCCGATAACATATAATGGATATTAACTAGTATCTTTTTTTCGGGTGTATGATCTAAAAATTCAGGATCAGGAATATAATTCATCCGATCATTGCAAGGAGATTTTCCTCGGGTAGTACCATATTCTGTTGGTAAATCTGATGGAATAATCGGTGCAACCTGAGAAACATAATCTTTCTTAAGTTGACTAGAACAACCACTGATCGTAAAATAACCAGCGAGGGTCAAGAGTAAAAAGCAACGAAAAAGGGTATTCATGACAATGATTTTAAAAAACGTTGAGAATTCACTAATTTTGTTGTATTATGGGGTGAAAAGGCTTTTAGAGTTTGTCTAAGTATTCCTTTTAAAACCCAAATTTACACGAAAGGAACGATTTATTCGTAACGTTTTGTTTAAAACAAAAAATAAATATTAAAATGAGATTTCTACTTGTATTATTAATGAGCACCTTTTTATTAGTTGGCTGCCAAACGGACGGTACCAAATCAACTACTGCGACGGCTGCTGCTCCCGCTGCCGAAACCATGGACGCGGAAACGCTAGATAGAATGATTGAAGAAACGCGTAATCAGATTTATAATGAAAAGGATAATAAATTTGATACCAATAAAGCGATGGAATATATTCAGTATTGTCAAGCTTTTGGTAAAAAAGCACCGACAGATGCAAATGCAGCTAAGTACCTTTTTCAAGCAGCGGAAACTGCTCGTTCTATCAAAAAATATGATCTAGCGCTATCTATCTATGATAATATTTATGCAAATTTTAGTAGCTATCCAAAAGCGCCTCAAGCGATGTTTTTAAAGGCCTTTACCCTCGATAGTGAAATGCAACAATATGATCGAGCTAAGAATTTATACCAAGAATTTATGACCAAACATCCAGAAGATGAATTCGCGGATGACACAAAATTCTTATTGGAAAATCTGGGTAAATCAGATGAAGAAATTATCAAGCAATTTGAGGAACAGCAGAAGAAAATGGAAAAGAAATAATGAATAATTAGAGAATGTAAAATTAATAATGCCCGTTAACGTAAACGTTAATGGGCATTATTAATTTTAGAATTATTCACTATTCAGCGAAACAGGGGTTAGAAATAAATATTTGAATTAAAGAAACATCATCTTCTAATTGAATTTGGGATATTTTGCTGCTGGCTTCTGGCTTGGCCACCCGTCCCTTCGGGTTCACTAATTAACATTAGCTCATCCTCTTTTATCGCGATAGAGGGAAGCAAGAAGCCAGTAGCAAGCGGCAAGAAGCAGCTTCCAAAACCCTTTTTTATTTTTAATTAGAAATTCAACTCCTGATTCGCAATATTCGGAATTAAACGATGTGAACGTATTTTTTATCGAATGGATTCAAAGGTGTCCCGAGGACATCCGCTTCTGCTTCTACTCGATATTCTGATTGGATACCACTGATCCATTTAGCAGTTTTGACTAGTTTACCCAAAACAAAATTTTTGTCTTCTAGGCTATCCATTTCGGATTTAACCAATTTAAAAGGTAGCTTAAATTCTACCTCAATAATTTCGCCAGCAGGAATTTGAATTTGTTTGCTAATATCAATTTCACCCAATTCAAATTCATCCGTCACCTTCTCATTTTTTCGCCCTCTCGTATATCGTTCTATCAATCTAATTTTCAAACGAGAAACGGTTTGCTCGTGCATCGAGTAAAATTGGATTTTACCTGTGAGTTTACCTGATGACATATCAACATCTTCTGGTAAGATCAACTCCAGTTTAACCCCTTCAATACCCAGCCATTTTTTTACTTTCTTTAACATCTTTTGATATTAGTTGTAAATTGATAACGCACAAGATTTAAAATAAGTTTATTAGTAACCCTAAATTTATAGTAATTACTTAGCAAAACGGCGGTGCCAGCTGTTTTTTAGAGGAACCATCCACCGATCTTTCAATTCACCTTTATTTTTTACCAAATTGTCAAAAAACAAGGTTTCTTCCGAAATAACGCCTTCCGCCAGTAATTTTGGCAATTCTGTTTTATGAATTACTTTAACCGTTCCTTCTTCAAAATAAGCAAATTCTAATCGATTAAAAAGGTCTGTTTGATAGGCTTTTCCCAGTTCTTGAACAAATTTAACCGAAGCATCAATACTACATCCACTCGCTCCGTTGCCTTGAATATCATCAACCATCAATACCACAAATCGACGATGCAATACTTCTCCATGCGCAATCAACTGCTGCTGGTGACTCACCCACTTATCCGCAAACGCTTTTAAGTACTCATTGATTTTCAATTGCTCTGATTCAGTAAACTCGCGTCCACTTTGATAAATCCAGATTCGACTTTCATCGGAAAAAGTATGGGTCATTTTTTAGTTTTGAGTTTTGAGTTAGTGAGTTTTGGATTTGGGTTCTCTTTAATAAACATCTTCTATGATTTAAAATTTGCTTACGTTTTTCACGTTCAAACGATTCAACGATTCAACAAGCGAAGCGATTCAACATTTCAACCAATCAACACTATTCCCAGCCCTTATTATTAACTATCAGTTCCGCCAGATCATATACCATCACTTCTTCTTGTTTTTCTTTTGCCTTCATTCCATCAGACAACATGGTCAGACAAAATGGACAATTAGAAGCGACGATGGTAGCTCCGGTAGCGAGTGCTTCTTCTGTTCGTTCGATATTGATTCGTTTATCTCCTGGCTCATTTTCTTTAAACATCTGCGCACCACCCGCACCACAACAGAGACCATTGGATTTGCATCGTTTCATTTCTACCAGTTCATTATCCAATTGTTCTAATAAACTTCGCGGAGCTTCGTATACACCATTGGCACGTCCTAGGTAACAACTATCATGGTACGTTATTTTTTTGCCCGCAAAAGCGCCACCATCAATTTTTAGTTTACCACTATCAATTAGCTCTTGTAATAGTTGCGTATGATGAACCACTTCGTAATTGCCACCCAAGGCAGGATATTCGTTTTTGATAACATTAAAACAATGTGGGCACGTAGTAACTATTCTTTTTACTTCATACAAGTTTAAAGTTTCAATATTCTGCAAAGCAGTCATCTGAAAAACGAATTCATTACCAGCTCTTCGTGCTGGATCTCCGGTACAACTTTCTTCTTTTCCAAGGATGGCGTAATCGGTTCCTGTTTCGTTAAGGATCTTACAAAAGGCCCGAGTTACTTTTTGCGCGCGCGCATCGAAACTACCAGCACAACCTACCCAAAAAAGGATTTCTGGTTTCTTTCCAGCTGCGGCCAAATCGGCCATACGAGGTACATTAAGTGAGGACATTTATTCTATTTTAATTTAATAAACTTACCGTTGGCAATTGCCTGTTGATTTTTTACAACTTGGTAAAAGTACATATTGTTTACCGCTAAAGCGGAGAGTTCTATTGCTGTGTTATTTTGAATTAATTTTTCCGTTTTCACTAGCGCACCAGTGACTGCATAAATTTCTATAAACGTTTGATCGTTTACTGAAATTCCACCTAAGTCAACTTCAATCATCGTCGTTGCTGGATTTGGAAATACGCGAACTTGATTAGCCAATGCTTCCTCGTCAACCGAAGTAAGCAACCAAAAGTCGAATAGCGTTTGTAACTCGTCAATAGGTTCCACCCCAAAAGCCGTAAAAGGAACATTCAAATCCAAATAAAGCGCATCCTCCGCATCATCCGGTCGTGCTACTCGCACAAAAGCTGATAAAGAAGAAACACCTTCACTCAGACAACGAGAATCTGCTCCTGGTACATTAGCACCTTGCAACGAACTCATCAGTCGTTCTGCGAGGGTGCCGGTGGAACTCAAAAAACGAGCTTCCATCGAATCCAAGATCTCTGGCCCGATGAGAATATTTCCTTGAATCGCATAATTAGATCCTACTCGTTGACCTTTATGTTCTAAACAATTCAATCCAGTATAAGCACTAGCTCGACCCACTCCATTCGCATCAAAATCTACCACACCATATTGTCTTTGACTATTATTTCCTTGCACATCATTGAGCGCCAACCAAGTAATAATTTCTTGTGGACTATCTCCTGCCTCCATTCGCAAACGAGCATTATTCTGATTACCACCTAAATAAAATGACTGGGTATGTATCGCTCCCCTTCCAGGCAAAATATCTGAAATAATATAAGCACCACCCGACCCTGGAAATTGAGTATCATCCAAACAAGATGCTCCTGCTGATCCAATTTCTCCAGTCTCTTCATCTACCGCCACAATCGAAAAAGTATCTTGCGCAAAAAGCGAAGACATCGTTAGAAAAAATCCGAAACTAAGTAGAAATATTATTCGCATTGTTAATTATTTATATGACAACTAGATAAAAAGAAATATTGAATATTGAATATCCAATAAGGAATATTCATTGAATCTGCTATCCTAAAAACTACCTTTCTCTCCGATTCACATTAATTATTCAATAAGTATAAACTCATTAGAGATTTTATTATGAAAAAAACTAAGTTAAAAGATATACACCTTAAAGTGTCTTCCGAAACAAGTTCGGAACAGGTGCTGCGTCTTTTCGTTCTCTGCGAGAAATACTTTTAAAAGAGTAACGTTAATTTATTCTGCAATAACTCAAAACCCAAAACTCACCAACCCAAAACTAGTTCGCCCACGCATCCCGATCATCTGGCACTTGCCAAACCGCACCACCATTTTCGATACTTGTAAACATCGGCACCCAATCAGAAGGTCCAGCGGATTCAGTCAAGATTTCGTATCGTCGCAATTTTAAAATAATATCCAATGGATTGATTAAAATTGGACAAGCTTCGACGCAAGCATTACACGTAGTACAAGCGTGAAGTTCTTCTTTTGAAATAGAATCAAACAACGTTTTTCCATCATCAAAATTAGCCTTGGTCAATGTTTTTTCGCTAGCGCGTAATTCTTCTTTTATAAACTCCACACTCCCCGTATCTAATTTCTTTCCGATCTCTTCGGCACGATCGCGCGTGTCCATCATGATCTTACGAGGGGATAATTTTTTACCCGTTATATTGGCAGGACAAACAGAAGTACAACGACCACATTCGGTGCAGGAATAAGCAGCCAAAATATTTCGCCATTCTAGATCGGTTACATCCTTGGCGCCAAATTCAGGAATCTCTTCATCCATCGGCATTTCTTCCTCTCCTTCCGGTCCAAGTCCCATCATAGACTTTACCTCATTCATAATTTCTGGCATATTATCCATCTGTCCATTCGGCTGAAGCTTAGCAAAATATACATTCGGAAAGGCGAGAAAAATATGAAGGTGTTTAGAATGTGGTAAATAATTTAAAAAAGCAAAAACCACCAAAATATGCAGCCACCAACCGAAACGTTCGATACCGACCAGAGTGCCTTGTTCCATCCCACCAAAAACAGCAGGTCCGATCCAAGAACTTAGAGCAGTTGCACCTGTCGAGGTATAATGTTGAGGATCTACTTGCTGCAAAACTGCATCCGCTCCGTTCATACAGAAGATTCCTAAAAGCAATAATAACTCACCATATAAGATCAAATTACCATCTAGCTTTGGCCAACCATTCATTTCTGGTTTATGAAAACGAGGAACCTTAAGCAAGTTTCTACGTGCTAAGAAAACCAGTGTACCGATGAACGCACCAAGCGAAAGTAATTCGATGGAGCTAATCAATAAGGTATAGATACCTCCTAAGATCGGTGCAAAAAATCGGTGTACTCCAAAAATTCCATCGATAAATATTTCAATCAATTCTATTTGGGTAAATAAAAATGCGACATAAATAAATCCATGAAAAATAGCTGGAATCCAGCGTTTGAACATTTTTTTCTGACCAAAAGCGATTAGAAAAACGTTTTTCCATCGAGCACCTGAGTTATCAGCCAACGGCGTATCCTTTCCGAGCATGATATTGCGACGAATTTTCATAAACTGACGACCGCCCCAAGAAAATGCGACAATCGCTACGAGTGCAAAAAGTATTTGTTGAATCATACGAATATTATAAAAAATACGATAGATAAGTAGAATATCTTAGGGTAAAAACTACCGAATAATACGAATCAAGGGTTGAATAAATTTACTGAGTTTTTTTGCTTCTGGCTATTTGCTTCTGGATTCTGGCCCTCTTCAAACGCGATTAAAGAGAGCCAGAAGCCAGAAGCTAGGAGCAAGAAGCATCTTTTCTCCATCAAAATTTAGGATTTTAGCTACACTTCAACTATTGATTCGCATGAATATTAAGTTGTTTATCCCTAATTTCGGCTAAAGTAAGGATTGCTAGCCATTATCGAAAGTTTTTATATGGTGAAATCTATTTTTTTTACGAACTTGTCGCTGTTTAGGGAGTAGGAAATAAATAAGGTACTCATAAATGTGGTTTTAGTTTG
>CALKJE010000208.1 GCA_937995675.1 uncultured Saprospiraceae bacterium | reverse complement strand
AATTTTAACTACTGATTCGCATTTTTAAATAGTTTTCAATCTGTTAAGCTGTTAAAAAATCAATCATTTAATACCTAGAATTAGCTTTTGTGACAGGGCATTTTAATTTCATTTTCATTCTTAAAAATAAAAGATATTTTTTTAAAAAATTTGTCCTTGATTTATAAGGCTAAATCTAAAAAATTCCAAAAAAAAGTAGGGCAAGACTAAGAGATGACCAAAGAAAAATCCGAATAAAAAATTTATTATTTTTTAAAGAAAATCTAACGTCAAATTAACGTTCGCTTTAAGTTCTAATCGCTATCTTTGCGAAAATCCCATATAGAAGTTGTTTAAAAACTCCAAAATTGTCTACGAACTGATTAAATCATTCAACTCTTCTCTAGTTCTCGACTTCTTTTCGAATTCTAAAACAACTTCATACAAAGACTTTTTCTAAACTAATTTAGTTCACTTTTTTTAACCAAACCTTTAACTATGATTAAGCTTTTTACCAAATGCTTGTTCAGTTGTTTACTCTTAATATTAATGAGTAGCAGCGTTTTTGGACAAGGTTCCACTACCGGGAACATTAACGGAAGAATTATTGACGTTAATAAAGAAGAGATCATCGGCGCCAACGTCGTTGCCACTCACGTCCCAACCGGAACTCGTTACGGAACTGTAACGGGAGTAGATGGAAGTTACTTTATCCCTAATATGCGGGTAGGTGGTCCTTACACAGTCACGGTTACCTATATTGGGTACCAAGAGCAAAGCCAAGAAAATGTTTATCTCAAACTGGGACAAACAAATCGGCGGAATTTCACCATTTCTGAATCTAGCACTACGCTAGAAGCTGTAACCGTAACTGGCTCTAGAGTTAGTGCTACCGATAAGACGGGAACAGAAACCACGATATCTGAAGACATGATTGCTACTTTACCTACGGTAAGTCGAGCAATTGGTGACTTTGCGCGTTTAACGCCACAAGCTACTGTACGTGAAGGTAATGACGGATTTTCTATCTCTTTAGGAGGTGTGAAC
Source organism: uncultured Saprospiraceae bacterium (assembly GCA_937995675.1). Classification (GTDB taxonomy): domain Bacteria; phylum Bacteroidota; class Bacteroidia; order Chitinophagales; family Saprospiraceae; genus JALZUU01. The sequence goes on along the minus strand of CALKJE010000208.1, from coordinate 2,264 downwards.
AACCGATACAATGCGATCTATATTGATGGTGCTGTCAACAACGATGTATTCGGTCTAGCTGGATCAGGTACGAACGGTGGACAAACGGGTGTTTCTCCATTATCTATTGATGCCATCGAAGAATTTCAGATTTCACTAGCACCTTTTGATGTAACCAAAGGTGGTTTTGCCGGTGGAGCAATCAATGCCATTACACGTTCTGGAACAAACGAATTAAAAGGAAGTGCCTACTATTTATACCGCAACCAAAGTTTAGCAGGTAAAACACCAGTAGACGATGATGAATTTGCTCGAAGAAAACTAAATGATTTCTCTGGTGAAACTTACGGTTTCCGTTTAGGCGGTCCAATCATTAAGAACAAATTATTTTTCTTCGTAAATGCAGAAATTCAAAGAGACCAGACTCCACAGCCTTTTGATTTTGCCACTTACCAAGGAACAGCTAATCGTGATTCTTTAAATAATCTAGAATCTAAACTAGCTGGTTACGGTTACGATCCAGGTACTTTTGAAGACAATGAGTCTTTCTTAAATAGTGAAAAAATTACGGTAAAGCTTGATTATAATCTTAGCGATGTACACAAGTTAAGTTTAAAGCACTCTTATATCAATGCTGAAAACTTAGAAGGTGTTCAATCCAGTACTCGTACAATCAATTACTTAAATTCTTCTGAGTTTTTCAACTCTACCACAAATACTACCTCTTTAGAAGTAAACTCTATATTTTCAAACAAACTATCTAACAGTTTGATCTTAGGGTATACCAAAGTAGTAGATGACCGTGATCCTTTTGGTGATCCGTTTCCTTACGTAACGATCAATGATGGTGCAGGTGATATTGTTTTTGGTTCTGAGCGTTTTTCAACTGCCAACTTACTAAACCAAAGCACTTTTACGGTTACCAACAACTTGTCATTGTACCGTGGTAAACACAACATTACCATTGGAACGCACAATGAATTTTACAAAATGGAAAACCTGTTCTTAGCATATAACTTTGGACAGTATGAATTCAATAACTTGGACGATTTCTTAAATGATCGAGCAGCAAGTTTTTTCCAGAGAGTTTATTCTTTAAGAGATAATGTAAGTGGAGACGAATCTGCTGCTATTTCTAGCTTCGGTGGTGCTCAGCTTGGTGCTTATGTACAGGATGAAATTCAAGTAGATGATCGTTTGAGAATTACTTTAGGATTGAGAGCAGACGTTCCAATTTTTGGTGACACACCAGAAAACCGTGCTTTTGCTACAGAAACAGCTCCATTAATTGAAGCAGAAGGTTATGACTTACGAGGTGCAGAAATTGGTAATTTTATCAAACCACAATTAATGTTCTCTCCACGTCTTGGTTTTAATTATGATTTAACCGGTGACCAGAAATCTGTTATCCGTGGTGGTATCGGAATCTTTACTTCACGGGTACCATTGGTATGGCCTGGAGGAGCCTACAACAACTTTGGTTTGAATGCAGGATATGTTCGTTCATTTGATAATACTTTTGAACCAGACATTAATGCACAACTTCCAGGTGATATTGATCCAAACAATGTTACCCCTAATGGTTCAATTGATTTGTTTGCAGCAGATTTCAAAGTACCTCAAGTACTTAAGTTAAATGTTGCTTTAGATCACACCCTACCTGGTGGCATTGTTGCTAATCTAGATTTATTATACAACCGTACTATCCGTAACGTAGCTTACCAGAATGTAAACTTAAAGCAATCGGTTGAAAACTTAACCGGAACTGGTGATGATCGTCCTTACTTTGATCGTCGTGATGAAGTAGATCCTTCTTACGGAAGAATCGTTTTAGGATACAATACCAACGAAGGATATTCTTATAACGCAACTGCTTCTTTAAGCAAGAAATTTAACGATGGTTTATTCGCAAGCGTAGCGTATTCTTATGGAGATGCTTTTGCGGTATTTGATGGTACTTCTTCGCAGAACTCTTCTCAGTGGAGAGGATTAAACTCTGTAGGTGGTCGTAACTTTAATCAGCCATTGACGCGTTCTAGTTTCTCTCAAGGTCACCGAATCATCGGTACGTTCTCTAAGAAATTTTACTGGAATCCTGGTAAGAATTTTGGAACAACCATTACCATGTTTTACGAAGGAGTTAGCGGTCAAGCATACTCTTATACGTATGACGACAACGGAAACTTAAACAACGAAGATTCTCGTGAGCGTAACTTGATTTATGTTCCTGAAAACGAAAGCGATATCTTCTTAGTAGATCTACCTGGTGCAACCGCTGCTGAACA
>CALKJE010000207.1 GCA_937995675.1 uncultured Saprospiraceae bacterium | reverse complement strand
AATATATTTATTAGGATATCGAGTAGCTACATCTTTTTGAAGTGCTTTGGCGTGATCACGTTGATAGGCCTGAAAGTCTTCCATATTTTTAGAAAAATACTGAAAAGAATAGTTGATACCACCATCCTCATCATCGTGGAGAATTTCACAGATTTGGTACTTGACAAAGTATCCAGTTTTCATCACATCAGGGATATGTACCCTTTTCATCCAGGTCAGCCATTCTTCCGCTACAACTTTGTCTATTTTGATGGTTACATTGTATAAAATCACAGTAAGTAAGTTTTGAATTAAAAAACACTATTGCAGTAGATACTAAACTATTAAGCATATAAAATTAAAAAAACTGGATGCTTATTTTTCAAATTCAACCGCAATTTCAAAGGCAAAAGCAAAAAAGAACAAAGCTTTTTAAATCGAAATAATTCTACAACACAAAACTAGATAAAGGATCAAGGGAAACACAATAGAGGTGTTTGGTTTTGAAGTTGAATTTGCGCTTGCGCTTAAAATTCATTCACTTTATAAAGTATATAAAAACTTAGTACTTCGACAGTATATATCCAAATTATTGGACGTCGTCACCACGTAGTCGTCTAAAACGCTTTCGGGCTTCAACGGCTAAGGTACTACCTGAAAGGTCAATAAACAATCTTTCGTAGAGTGATTTTGCTTTTTCAGCATCATTGAGTTGTTGCTCGTAAAGTTCTGCTAACTCAAATAATGCATTGTCACCGCGAATACCATCTAGATGGTTGTCAACGATCTTTTGGAGAAAATCAGCCGCTTGGGTGTATTCTCTTTTTTTCTTAAAAATTTTAGCCTTTACATATAGAATATCATCTTCCAAAGCATGCGCTGGAAAATCTCGATTGAGCGAATCTAGTTTACTAAAAGCATCTTCAAATCTATTCTGAAAAACCAATAAATCAGCATCGGCATAATACTCTAATGCTTGGGTAGTCGTATCCAATCCAGTATTATCCATAATAAAAATAGAAAGGTCTAAAGCATCGTTTGCGATGAGTTTACTGGTTGAGGCTTTTAGTACATCAAACTGCGTTTGAGCCCACTGAAATTCGCTGGTATAGTAAGAGAGTTTAGCATTTCTAAAACGTGCTTCGTGTCCCAATAGATCATCTTTAAATTCTTTATCTACTTGAGAATATAATAGTGTTGATTCCCAAACTTCGCCTTTCATTAGATAAAAATCTGCTAGACTAATTTTTGCACGTGCTTGTACAGGACGCTTAACGCCTGGGTAACTAATTAATTCATCCAACAATGCAATTGCTTTATCTAAATCATTTAAATAAAATGCTTCTAAATCTGCTAATTCTGTGATAATAGTCGCAGAAGTTTTATTGCGACCAAATTCGTTTAAAAAATCATTGTATTGCAATTCTAAGGCTTCTAGATCGGCTCTCTCGTAATCAAATCCTGCTACGAGTTTATTACGACGTGTGCTTAAGGCTTCTCGTTTTGCCTCTACATAATAAGAAGAAGTTTTTCCTTTTTCAGTTACAATATAATCATAGGCTTCAATGGCAGCATCGTAGTCTTTGGCATTTTTAGCGATCTCTGCTAATCGATAAATACGACCTCCATTTTCATCTAGTTGACGATCAAGAGCCTTGACTTGACGGAAAGCATTTGTGTAATCTTTGTTTTGAATAAAACTCCAGATCAGTAATTCATTATTGTGCGTAGCCTCTTTATTCTCTTGAATTCGAGCATAGAGCTGACCTTGTAATTCTAGATATTCGTCAGGAGTTAGATAACGTTGAAAAAGCGTTTTCATACTATTTAGACGACTTGGATTATGATCTAAACTGCTGAGATAATTATCGATCATCTTTTCGGAGTGATCTCCTTTTCTTCGATAAAGGTCTCCAAGATTATAGGCGAATTGTTTTTCGTCTTTTAGAATATCTCCACCTCTTTCGTAGGTTTGGATGGCAAGATCGTATTTTTGTAAATTAATAAAAGCATTGGCCAATTTTGTTATTTTAAAACGATCTGCTTCTAGTTTATTAATGGCTTTTTCGTATTGCGCCTTGGCGTCATCGTCTCGGTATTGCTTTTCGAATAAATTCCCATAAGTAACATACAATTGCACATTATCGGGTTTCGCCTTGATTTGTTTTTTAATAATCTGCTCACTTTCATCGTAAGCTTCTAAATAAATAAGCGATTCAATATATTTATTGAAATAATAATCATTGCCATTGTTCTTTTCATAGAGAATTTTAAAAAGACTACTCGCCTTTTCGTACTCTCCATTCTGAAAATATTGCTGTGCTAACTGTGGGTCTTGGGCCTGTAAGCTTAAAATACCGGAAAACAGAACAATTAAAAGTAATATAATGCGCATAGGTTCAAGAATTTTGTACCTACATCAAACGAATTGAGAGGCTAAAAGTTGCCCGATAGGATGTGCGGATTGGTGAATTATTTGATATGCGGATTAGTAGATGTGCGGATTGGTGGATTATTTGATGTGTAAATGCGAAAATTAGTAAAATTGCCTTCCCTATTAGCTAGTGCATCAGGATCTAAAAAAATGATAGCTTAGGGAAGGCAAGTTTTGTCAAGTTAATTCAATTTATACTTTACTGGTAGATTAAAATAGACCTTAACCGCACGACCTCGTTGTCTACCGGGCGTCCATTTTTCTCCCATTTCATTCATCGTTTTGACTACACGTAATGCCTCTTTTCCGCAGCCTCCTCCAATCTCTTTGAGGATTTCAGGTGCTTTTACATTACCTTGCTCATCAATATAGAATCGAACAACGACGGTTCCTTCAATTCCAGTTTCGCGAGCCAGGGTTGGGTAATTTATCTCATTGTAAATGTATTTTAGCATGGCTTGCTGTGCACAAGCCTTTCGTCCTGCTTTATCAGACATATCTTCACACCCTGGAAATCTAGGCATCTCTTCTACTACTGTAAATGGAACATCTACCACTGGCTCTTCTACTTTTTTTGGTAATGGAGGTGGTGTCACAGGTATTATTTTCTTCACTACTGGTTTTGGTGGTGCTACTGGTAACTCTGGTTCAATAATTTCAGGCTCTATAAATTCAACATCGGTAACGACTTCTTCAGGTTCTACTATTTCTGGGATCAATAACTCTGGAAGCGGCGGCGGTGGTGGAGATTTTTTTTGAATAGTCCGATCAACTGTTATTTCCAGATCACCATCGTCTTCACTACTGACCTCATAGCTGGGTTTTTCATAATCATAGGTC
>CALKJE010000206.1 GCA_937995675.1 uncultured Saprospiraceae bacterium | reverse complement strand
AAGACTAGTAGAAAGAACAAGACAGAAAGGTGCATACCTTTCCTGAATGGAAGTTTAAATTGACTCATATTAGCATGTTTAACCCGCAGATTATAGATCTGCGGTGGAGATAAGCGGGAGTTTTAATCTCCCCGGAACCACTTTTTTCTCCTCTTTTTAGATATTATTAGGTACTAAAAGGCCGTTATAAGTCCTTAAGAAGCCCTAACACCGAGTGTTAAAGCAAAAGTTCTGCCATTTTAAATAGCGCTTTTTATTATATTTACTTTTAATTTGGAAAAGGATTTGCAGTAATCCAGTAGAGTTACCTAACTACTTATTATGAATAAGATTATTATGCTTGTTTTGGTGGGAATAGCCAGTCTTTATTTTGTCAAGACTGACCCAAATGACACTCTGGAAGTAAAAGATTCCGAAAGAATGCCTGTAGTTCGACAGGCGATTGATCAAGAATTAACTGAATTCGGCAAATTAGTTCACCGAACTAAAGCAGATACTAGTGTAGCAGAAATGTTTCCTACTATACCAGAAAACAGATATCCAGCAATTTTTAGAACTTATCCTGATTTTGTTAGTGATGGATTTGATTTCCCAGTTGGCGTTCCTAATGCGCGTAATTATTACAAAGCACAGAATTTTGGGGATAATAAACATCTTGGTGAAGATTGGAATGGCAGAGGTGGCGGAAATACAGATTTAGGAGATCCCGTTTATAGTATTGGAAATGGTTTAGTTACTTTTTCAAAAGATGTTTGCTGTGGATGGGGAAAGACGGTGCGGATTGTTCATCATCTTCCTAATCATCCTGAACATCAATATGTCGAATCGGTTTATGCTCATTTGCATACTATGGATATTACGGTAGGCTCTTTAGTTAAAAGAGGTCAGCGGATTGGAACCATTGGTAATGCGAATGGTCGTTATAATGCTCACCTCCATCTGGAAATGAGAAATTTCATCAATATGTCACTCGGCCCTGGTTATGGAGATGATCAGTTTGGTTATCTAATTCCAACTAAATTTATTCAATCGAATCGTCCTTATTAATAGATACTTTTTTGATATAGATATTTTTATCTACCTAAAAAAATACCTGAACACATTAATTCGTGTTCAGGTATTTTTAATTCATTCTTATTCTTTATTTCTTATTTTTCAATTATAATTTTACGAAATCCAACTGAATCTCCAAAACGTAATTGAATAATATAAGTAGCCGCAGCTAAATTTGTCCAATCATATTCACGCGTCAAACTACCGTTAAAATCTTGACTTTCAACATAAAGTATTCTACCAAGTAAATCTATTAACCTAATCTCTAAATCATTGGTAGGCGCTCCTTCAATATTAAGGGTTACCTTCCCTGATCCTGGATTTGGATATACTTCAAAAAGAGAAACTTTTTCTTCTTCTAAAATATTGGTAACAGTAATCATCACCGTTTGAGTTGTTGTCACCGTTCCACAAAGTCCCACAGCAGTCAATGAAACCGTATAAGTTCCACTCGAAGTATAAACATGAGTTGGATTGGCTTCTGTGCTCGTGGACCCATCTCCAAAACTCCAAACATATCCTGTGGCATTCATTGAATTATTTACAATAGAGATTTCGTTATCCGTTGCCGTCAAGTCAAAATCTGCAACCGTTTCAGGAAAGACTTCGATATAGTCAATTTGAGTTAAAGTATTCATTCCACTTGAATTAGATACGGTCAACACTACGGTATAAGTCCCAGGCGTATCGTAGACAACTATTGGATTTTCTTCATCAGAAGTTGCCGGGGTTCCTCCTACAAAACTCCAATCCCAAGCACTCGTACTTTCAGAAGATTCATCTTGAAAAGAAACAGTCAATGGTGCACAACCTGATCGTGTCGCAGCCGTAAATCCAGCTGCCGGCAATGATACAATTGTGATCGTTACTATTTCTGTGGACATCATTCCACATTCATTTGTTGCTGTTAATATCACATCATATTGTCCATCCATAGGATAAACATGAATAGGATTGGTCTCCATACTTGTTGTTCCATCTCCAAAACTCCAAACATATGAGTTACCATTCGTTGTTGTATTATTAAAAATTACCTGACTTCCATCAATAGTTGTCTCAAACCCTGGCGATGGTAAAGGAGCAACCGTCACTAAATCTATTTCTGTAACATTTGTCGCACCACTACCATTAGAGGCTACTAGAGTTACTGTATAAGAACCTGCATTTTCATAAACTACTATTGGATTTTTTTCCGTAGAACTAGATGGTGTTCCTCCTGGAAAACTCCACGACCAACTCATGGTATTCTCAGTTGACTGATCCATAAAGTTAACAGTCAATGGTCCACAACCACTCGTGTTAGTTGCAGTAAACGCAGCTTGTGGAATAGAAGACGTGGTTACCAATTGCTCAATCGTTTCTGAACCACAATCATTCGTCGCAGTTAAAATAACCGTGTACTGACCATCGTCTGGATACGTATGGACGGGGTTAGTCTCTGTGCTACTTTCTCCGTCTCCAAAATCCCAGCTATAACTCGTCGCATTCATTGATGTATTCGAAAATGTTACCGTATTTTCATCTGAGGTCGTTGTAAAACTTGGTTCTGCCAACGGCGCTACTATGATATAATCTGTT
>CALKJE010000205.1 GCA_937995675.1 uncultured Saprospiraceae bacterium | reverse complement strand
GTCGGCTTAGGTAACGGAGCGTATTTGCTGGAATGTAAAGAAGGCAACGTACCACCCGCTGCTTTGGTTTTTTCGACTATTTCTGGATCAACACTTCCCAACCAATATAACAAGATCGGCACTTTATCTTCTGTGCGACCATAGCGACCAAAATCTTCTCCTCCCATTACAGGAGAAAGCATATGAACTTGTTCTGTTCCAATGGCAGATTGAAAAACTGGAAAGAGTTTTTCGACTAAACTTTTATCATTAAATAAAGCAGGAGTAGATTCATTTCGAACCGTGACTACAGGCAACTCGTCTTCATGTAAACCAGCAGACAACCCTACTCCACGACAAGTTCTTTTTATTTTTTCCAAAATTGCTGTTCGAACTTCATCTTTATAAGAACGCAGAGTTAATTCTAACTTTACTTCATTTGGGATAACATTTCCTTTTGAGCCACCATGAATCGAACCAACGGTCAATACTCCTGGATCGAGTGGAGATATTTCTCGGCTAATAATGGTTTGAAAATCAAGAATTAATCGTGCAGACAAAACAATCGGATCGATGGTTGTATGTGGGTAAGCACCATGTCCACCGTGTCCAGTAATGGTGATATCAACCATATCTACATTTGCCATCGCATATTCTGCACAGACACCAATTTGACCAGCCGGCAATCCACTACTAACGTGCAAGGCAAGGGCATAATCGGGTTTTGGAAATTTCTCATACAATCCATCTGCTAACATTGCTTTGGCACCACCACTCCGTTCTTCTGCTGGCTGTCCAATAAATACCAATGTTCCACTCCATTCATTTTTCCGAGCTACAAGATTCCGAGCAGTACCTGCCCAAACGGTCATGTGCATATCATGTCCACAAGCGTGCATTACACCGACTTCTTTTCCATCTGCATCTTTGGTTTTTACTTTACTTGCATAAGGAAGATTTGTCGCTTCAACGATTGGTAAAGCATCCATATCCGCCCGTACTAAAACGGTAGGACCTTCTCCATTTTTCAATACACCTACCACTCCGTAGCCACCTACATTTTCTGTCACCGTAAATCCTACGGTGCGAAGTTCTTCCGCCATTCGTTTCGAAGAAGCTACTTCATGAAAAGATAATTCTGGGTTTGCGTGAAGATGTTTATATAAATCCTCCAGATAAGTTATATCTTTAGCCGTTGGGGAAGCATCCTGACTGAATAAAGTCGTAGTAAAAAACAAGGCGATAATGATCCCTAGCGTATATTTTTTTATCATGAGAAATGGTATTAAAGGTATTAGAAATAAGAAATCGAAAATTGGGTACGAATAAAATCTGAATACGTTGAGCAGATAAATATTTAAGTAAAAAATTACTCAACAAAAGTACAAATTAGAATTCAGAGTTTTAACTATGGAAGCAATTGATTTAGTCAAGATAAATTTTAATCCAGAGCAACTAAAGCTATTAAATGTCTGCTTGGCCTTTTTGATGTTTGGTGTGGCCTTGGATATTAGTCGAAAGGATTTTCTATACGTATTAAAAGCTTGGCGTTCCATTGTAGTCGGCTTAATTTCACAGTTGATCTTTTTACCCGTACTTACCTTAATATTAATTTATATTTTTCATCCTCCGGTGAGTGTAGCGGTAGGAATGGTTTTGGTCAGTGTCTGTCCGGGAGGAAATGTTTCCAATTTTATGGTTCATCTTGCAAAAGGGAATTCGGCACTTTCTGTGACCTTGACCTCTATTGTAACCTTGGGAGCAACGTTTCTTACCCCGATTGGATTTTATTTCTGGACCAGCTTTACTTATGGAGAAGCTTATCTTAATCAGGAGCTCAGTGTTTCTCCCAGAGACATTATCAAAACAGTCGTTACCTTAATTGTCATTCCCTTAATTATTGGAATGGGTTTTAATACTTATCTAGAAGGATTAAGTAAAAAGATACGTAAACCTGTAAAGACCCTTTCTATTCTCATTTTTATCGCTTTTGTTGTAGTTGCCATTTTTGCCAATTTGGAAAATATTGTCGAACATGTTTCTAAAATAATTTTGATTGTCGTAACACATAATGGTCTGGCCTTAGTAATGGGATATTTTTTTGCACGTCTTTGTCGGTGCAGTGTGTACGATGCACGAGCCATATCTATTGAGACAGGAATTCAAAATTCTGGATTAGCTTTAATTATCATTTTCAATTTCTATGATGGCTTGGGAGGAATGGCGTTGATTACGGCTTGTTGGGGAATTTGGCATCTGATTACAGGTGGTCTATTATCTACCCTCTGGTCTCGAATTCCAATACGTTCATCCCCAAAAGTGTGACTTATTAGAAGTTTGTGCGTAAAAATAGGGACGCTATTGCAAAATATTAAAGATAAAATGGTTGTAGCCAAAATAAATAAAACGGCTTCCTACTAAACATCTGAGAATCAATTATTTAAAGTGAAAGAATATTTTTTATTAAAAAATAACACCATTTCTGAAAATAATGTACCTTTGCATTACCTATCCCACGACATTTGAGATCTAACCTGCTGAATTTCAACATCTTACAAACATATTTTACAAAACAAATTCAATTAAAATTTCAAAGATTATGGCTATTAACCTCCTCGAAATGCTTTCCAGCCAAATGGGTGGATCACAGTATTCTCAAATTGGAAAATTCCTAGGTGCCGATGAAGGTATCGTAAAAAGCGCTATGGGCGCAGCATTACCTTCTATTTTAGGAAGTGTAATTAGCAATGGTAGCACCAGTACTGGTGCAGCTGGTTTGATTAACATGCTTAACAAAGGAAACTTTGACGGAAGCATGCTTGACAATCTAGGTGGACTATTTGGTGGTGGCAACGCAACCTCTAGTTTAATGAACTCTGGAAGTTCTATTCTTAGCAGTTTAATGGGTAACAAATTAGGTTCTGTGGTGGATTTAATTGGTTCTTTAACTGGTATGAAAAAAAGTAACTCTTCTTCTCTATTGAGCATGGCTGCACCACTTGTAATGAGTATGGTAGGTCGCTATGTAAAAAATAAGGCGTTAGATGCAAGTGGATTATCTAGCTTTTTAGGTACTCAGAAAAAGCATGTTGCATCTGCTTTACCAGCAGGTATGGGCAACATCTTAGGATTTGCTGCAGGCGACCTTGGAGACAAAGTTGAAAGCGCTGCTAACGCAGGCCGAGCTGCTGTTGCTGAAACAGCAAACGCTGGAGGTGGTATCCTCAGCAAAATTTTACCTTTAGCATTAATCGCACTTTTAGCAGGTGGTGCTTACTGGTTCTTTATGGGTAAAAATCCAACTGAAGCTTTATCTGATGCAACTTCTGGAATTACCGAAGGTGCTGCTGATCTAGCTGGAAAAGCTGGTGATATGGCTGGTGATGCTGCTAATGCAGTAAAAGACGGAGCTGCTGCAACTGCTGATGCAGTAAAGGATGGTGCTGCTGCAACTGTTGATGCTGCTGGAAACGCAGTAGACAAAGCAGGTGATATGGCTGGAAACGTACTAGATGCAACTACTAAAGCTGCTCGTGAAGCACTTGGTAGCATTAAGTTTGCTGCTGGTTCTGCTGGTGCAGAGTTTAGCTCATTCTTGGCTGGTGGTGCAGAAGGCGATAAGTCTTTCCGATTTAAAAACCTGAACTTCGCAGTTGGTAGTGCTGACATCAGTGGAGAAACTACGGAAGTAGATAACTTAGCTGCCGTACTAAAAGCTTACCCTGACGTTAAAGTTCAAGTAGCTGGTTACACAGATAACACTGGTAACGCAGACAAGAACGTTACTTTATCTGAAGCTCGTGCTGCAAGTGTAATGAAGCGTTTAGTAGCTCAAGGTATTGATGCTGGTCGTATCTCTGCAAAGGGTTTCGGTGCTGCTAATCCTGCTGCTAGCAACGATACTAAAGAAGGTCGTGCAGAAAACCGTAGAATCGAAATCAGCGTAGTAAGATAATCACTTACTAGTTGGATTAAATTCTGGTTTATAAATAAAGAAGAGGTAATCGTTGTAGAACGGTTACCTCTTTTTTTATTGGTTGAAAATTTTTATTCAGGTTCAGCTAATTTATTCATCGCAGCGTAATAGATTAAAAACCAGTCATCTCCATCTCGATAAAACCGTCGCTGCATAGCATAATTGGCTTCTGTATGTCGAATGGTTTCAACCACCATATCCTCTCCTAATGGTTGAAAATCTCTATTGAAAGATCCATCCATCGCATCGAACGGGCGATGTACCACCCATCCTTCTTTTTTCCAAAAAAATGTACTAAGATCTATCTCCGCTGTTTCCTCTTTTATTTCTGGAATACCTTCTAAAGGAAAACGAATATGTTTTAATTGAAAAACACTATCTCGGTGAAAATTTTCATAGAATTTTCTAAATCCAGTAGGAAGGCTTGTTGGAGCTTCCTCGTCTTGTACGACGGCTTGTTCCGTGGTTGTAACAGAAGTGTCTGTGGTGGCTAAACGATTTTTTAAATAAAAAATAAAAAAAATAGACGTAAATAAAACACCTGCTAAAAAGGAAAGAAAATATTTCATTCTCTATATTTTTTTCAGTTTTTGAATATTGTTAATTTGCTATTTGCTTCTAGCTATTTGCTCTCTTTAATCGCGATCGAAAGAAGCAAATAGCACTATTATAATCTACATTTGCTTTTAAGATTAATTTTAACTCCTGACGCTCAATGAAGTTGTTTAAAAGCGCTTTCACAAATCAAACGATTCGCATATCTCCGGTATCTTCCAACGCGGTTACTAAGATATATTCCTCTTTAAATAGTTCATACTTAACTTCAAAAAATTGTAAGTATTCTCCTTTACTGACATGTCCTGTACAAACGCCTCCTTCGGGATTATAACCGAAAGGATCGATAAAAATATGTTGCTTAAAGTCCAGAGACCTCCGACCATACGCTTTATAGAGTGCTTCTTTAGCTCCCCAATAGACATGCAAATGTTCTAATCGAGTGGCATCTCGCAAGCTTCGCATCTCTGGTTCACGCATAAACTTATGAGCGATTCGTTCTATCTTTCCGATAATTTTTTGAATATCTACTCCAACGGAACGTGGAGCAGCCAGCACCGCAACTTGATCATGAGAATGACTGATGGAGATCTCGAAAAGTGAATCAGACAAATAAGGCTTCCCATACTCATCTTTGAGGCAATTGCCTCTCATTTTTCGACCAGACATAAGATGTAATAACCAACGTCCCGCCAACCATTCCAATCGGCGACGTCCTTTTAATACGTCCAATTGCTGATATTCACGACGACGTAGTCCTAGTCGTTCCAAAAAATATGCTTCTGTTTCTTCAATATGCCAAAGGCCGAGTTCGCCTTCAGGTTGGATCTTGCGATGAAAAGTTAATGCCATACTGCGAAATTAGTTTTTTTTTATGAAAAAAAAATGAATGATCTCTACATACTCAATTCAAAATAAAATTGAATTTATTCTCTGCTTTTAAAATCAAAACTTATATTTTAAAAAACATATGATAGATCGCTAACAAACCACTTTAGACCGTTACAATTTGCTATCTTTGTCACATGCAAATCCACGCAGAAAAGATCGCACAACTCACAGGTCATCGTGCTTCCGTATTTGCGGTCGAAACCGGCCTAGAACCACACACTATTCTTTCAGGTGCTGGGGATGGTTGGATTGTAGAATGGTCATTGGATGATCCAGAAAATGGGAAGTTGATCGCCAAAGTGGATACCAATATTTTTTCCTTAAAATATATCCAATCGACCAAGACTTTAGTTGTTGGGGACATGCATGGTGGTGTACACTGGGTTAAGCCTGGATATCCAGAAGAAACCAAAGATATTGCACATCATAAAAATGGCGTTTTTGCTATTTTAGAATTAGATGATTTTATTTTCACCTTGGGAGGAGGTGGAAAATTAACTCGCTGGTCAAAAGAAGAAAGGCGAAGTCTGGAGAGCTTACAACTGAGTTATCATAGTCTACGCAGCATCAGCCATGCTCGCTCGCGTAACGAATTAGCCATCGGTGCCAGTGACGAGCATATTTATATTTTAGATGCTAACAGTTTAGAGATAAAACGAACGATCTCTAATGCACATGAAAAATCTGTTTTTGCACTCCACTATAGTCCAGATGAACGATACCTTTTTAGTGGTGGAAGAGATGCACATCTTAAGATTTGGGATTGTCAAAAAGCGTATGCACCTGTTTTTTCTGAAGCGGCTCATTGGTTTACAATTAATGCCATTGCTTTTCATCCAAAAGGTCATTTTTTTGCAACAGCCAGCCGAGATAAAACGATCCGAATTTGGGACTTAAAAGATTTCACTTTAAAAAAATCTCTTGACTTAAAAAAATACGAAGGACATATCAATTCCGTCAATGACTTATATTGGTCTTCCTATCAAAATAAATTAATTTCAGCTAGCGATGATCGAAGCTTAATCATCTGGGAAATTGATAATATTTAAAAATTTTTAAAATAAATACATTATATGATCTTATCTGACACAAGTATTAAGGCAGCTATTGTTACTGGTGAAATCGTCATTGAACCTTACGAGCCATCTTGTCTTGGTACCAATTCTTACGATGTACACCTTAGTAAGTATTTAGCTGTTTATGAAAATGAAATTCTAGACGCTAGAAAACACAATACCGTTAAAGAAATTATTATCCCAGAAGAGGGTTATGTAATTCAGCCAGGCACGTTATATCTTGGCGTAACAGAAGAATATACAGAAACCCATAACTCTGTTCCTTTTCTAGAAGGTAAATCTAGTGTTGGACGTTTAGGAATTGATATTCATGCAACCGCAGGAAAAGGAGATGTTGGGTTTTGTAATACTTGGACATTGGAAATTTCTTGTGTACATCCAGTTCGTGTATATGCAGGAATGCCCATCGGGCAATTGATTTATTTTTCAATAGAAGGAGAAGTTGAAAATTATTATAACAAAAAGAAAAACGCAAAATATACCGAACGCACCCTCAAGCCGGTAGAGTCCATGATGTGGAAAAACAAATTCTAATATTAATGCTGTAAAAAACAATGAGAATTCTAAAAAGAAAACGGCATGAACAATAAAGAAATGAATTTGAAAATAATATCGGCTGGTGCAGGGAGTGGTAAAACTTTTCGGTTAACCGAAGAAATGGTTGGACTGCTCCGTGACGGAGTTCGAGCCAGCGGTGTTATTGCAACTACTTTTACGACCAAGGCTGCGGCAGAATTACAAGAACGCGTTCGGGTAAAATTGCTAGAAGAAGGTCTGGTAGACGAAGCCAATGCGCTAACAAATGCACTCATAGGGACCGTGCATGGGTTGGGAGTAAAACTACTAAAACGATTTGCCTTTCTAGCAGGTGTCTCCCCTCAAGTAGATATCATTGCCGACGAAGATCAACAGATATTTTTTAATCGTTCTCTAGCGACTGTTTTACGGCTTGATCGAATTAGAGAAATGGAAAAATATAGTGTTCGGTTAGGATTGACAAAAAACGAATATTATGACTGGCGGCAAGAAATAAAAAGATTAACGGACACTGCTCGAGCAAACGATTTTTCAACAGAAGTTTTAATCAAGAGTCGAGATAATTCCATTACAACCCTCACCACTTTTCTAGGAACGATCTCTCCTCTCTCCGGCGAAGTGCTTTCGCAAAATTTTGCCAATGAAATTCGCGCGACCATTGATCGTTTAGATGCCAATGAAGATGCGACAAAAAAAACAGCCGCCGTCGTAGACACACTCAAAGGGACGCTTCGCAAAATTGATTTAGGTGATGCTTTAAATTGGCATGAATGGGTGAAAATCAGTAAACTAAAAGTTGGCGCAAAAAGTAAAGATGATGTTGCGGACCTCATCGAACTTGCACGCGCGCACGATACACATCCTGAATTTCACGCGGATATCAAAAACTATCTAACGACTATTTTTGATATTGCCATAGAAGCCATTCAAGAATATGAAAACTATAAAAAACAGCGAGGCCTGATTGATTATATTGATATGGAGATTCAGGTAAACCGTCTACTAGATCAACCAACGGTACGCGAAATTCTGAAAGCTGAATTAGACCTACTGATGGTCGATGAATTTCAAGATACCAGTCCTATTCAATTAGAAATATTTTTAAAACTTTCTCAAATTGCAAAACACTCCGTTTGGGTAGGAGACCCAAAACAATCTATTTATGGATTTAGAGGTGCAGAGCCTCGATTGATGATGGAAATTATCAAACAAAATGGCGGTGTCAAAAAAGAAGATATTCAAGAATATAGTTGGCGTTCTCGAGAAGATATTGTTCATCTAACCAATGCTATTTTTACCAAAGCATTTAAAGATTTACCGAAAGAACAAATCCCATTAAAACCAAAACGAACCAAAGCTAAAAATCCAGATGATACCAACTTCAAGGGAGAACCTCTAGAGATGCAAGATGCCTTGATGAATTGGCATTTTGATTTTGATGGAGATGGTCGAGCACCAGGAAAGGATTGGATGAACAGTGCCTTAGCAACCAGCATTCAAAAAATGATCGTACGCGAAGTTCCTGTAGTTGATCGTTATTCTAAAAAAATGCGAAAAATACGTGCCGGAGATATCGCCGTTTTATGTCGTACCAATAAAGAATGTCTCAACATCGCCGAAGCACTTCATCAAGCAGGTCTAAAAGCGGCCATCGCTCGTACAGGTTTACTCGATACCGCCGAAGCTAAATTAATTTTGGCATGTTTGAAATATATGCTGCACCGTTCAGATGCACTTTCGGTCGCTGAAATTTTATTGCTTGGTGCAAATAAAAAGATTGAAAAAATAATTAAAGACCGACTAGACTGGTTACAATTAGACGATGAAAAACGTCGCTACGAACACTGGAGCAGCGATCAACCATTGATCAAAAAATTAAATAATTTACGAGCCAAAGCTTCTGAATTATCCAGTACTGAAATTCTAAATCTTTTACTGGAAGTGTTAGACTTACGAAGGATCATGGCCCACTGGGGCAATATCCCTCAACGCATGGACAATGTCGACATGCTTCGAAAATTTGCTTTACAATACGAGGACAACTGTAACCGATTACACGCAGCGGCTTCGCTGGGTGGCTTTCTACTTTACTTAAATGAAATGGCTATTGGAGAAAAAGATGCTCGAGGTTCTGGAGAAGGAGAAGATGCGGTCAACTTACTGACCTATCATCGCAGTAAAGGATTGGAATGGCCGGTAGTGATTTGTCATGATTTAGAAAAAGGTTTTAGAGATAATTTGTGGGGAATGAATATCGTGGCCGAATCCGAAGAAGTAGATCTAAATAATATTCTTGGAAATCGTTGGTTGCGTTATTGGATCAATCCATATGGTTTACAACTCAAAGGCACCAATCTAGCAGAACGAATCGCAGCAAGTCCAGAGCAGGAAACAAGTCGGTATCAAGGATTACAAGAAGAAGCTCGATTATTATATGTAGGGATCACCCGAGCAAGAGACTATCTTGTTTTTCCAAGCAGAAGCAGACCACAGACCAAGTGGTTAAATCGCGTGTGCCATGAAGGTGATGATGATCGCCCTACCCTCGATCAAAGTTCAAGTGAATCTATCTGGTCTTGGAATGAGCAACCGATCATTATTCATCCAGAGGTAACAAGTTTTGGACGTGACTTTCCGCAAATTGAAGCGGAAGAAGGATTGCTAACTTATTTTGAAAAACGTCCTGCTGGAAAATCGCATCTACCTTATCTAATCGATGCTGGTACGTATTTTAAACGTGGTGCGCTCAAAATTAGTGCTGGCGCTTTTAAAGGCTATAGCAGTGGTCCTGTGGTTGCTGATACTCAAAATTTACGTCCGCTAGCTCGATTAGTGGAAGATTTCTTTTTAGCAGATCATCCACAAAGAGCTCCGGAACAAAGACTTGGGATGGCGGAACAATTAATTGATCGATATGAAGCCGAAGATTTTACAAATGGTAATGAAATTTGTCAATGGTCTAAACAATTTTATCAACAGATAGATCAATTTGGAAAAGGAAAAATCTATCGTTCTTATCCTTTACAGCTAAAAATAGGTGCACAAATTTTTGAAACAAAGATTGATTGGCTGGTAGTGATGGAAGATCGTTGTATTATTATAAAAAATTCTAAATTTGCGGGACTAAAAGATCGTTATTCTAAACATGCAAAAGATAAAGCAAGTTGGTTTGCGCTCTGCGAAAAAGGTGTTCGAAAAATATTTGCTCCAACGGAAGTAATAAATTTGGTTCACTTTACCCTAGGAGGTGGATTACTAAACCTTAAAGTCGAAGAGAAGAAATCTGCAGAAAAGCTTTTATAATTCTGGTAAAACGTTTAAATTAGGGTGTATTACATACTGACTACTTAACTTTAGTTTCATAAAACATCAACATGAAGGATTTACTAATCATATTATTATTACTTGGTCTCTTATGGGGCGGCTACAAAGGCATGGTTCTTTTGGGAGATTTTGCGCAACCTGATACTGCCGAATCAATCAGAAAACCACTAGCAGATAATTCTGAAAAAAGACTTAATCAATCTGCCATCAAAGAGATGAAAAAAGCAGCGCCTGTCTTAGAAAAAAAAGAAGTACCTGCCATCAAAAAGACCGAAGTAACCACTCCTCCTACTGAAAAAACAGATGGCCAAAAAGCAATGGAAGCCGTGCGAGGTACACGACTAGACAGCGAAGGTAAAGCCCGTAGCAAAGAAGATTTCTACAAAGAACCAGATACAAAAGAAGCACGTCCTTATGATAGAGGTGAAATAACTACCAAAAAGGCACCGACGGCTAATGAGTCAGATATAAAAGAACAAAAGGCAGCTTTAGCAGAAAAAGGAAAAGCCCTTGCTGGAGAATTTCAATCAAAAGGTAGTAGCGCTCCAGCGAAAAAAGCGAAAGCAAAGACGAAGACTAGTTTCAATATTGAAAAAGGAGAAGAGGAAATAGAAGCACCTGCGCCACCTGCTCGTCCACAGGAATATAGCCAGCCTGCCAAAGAATTTGTTCCGTCGAGATATGTCTTGGTAGTCGGGTCCTTTGCTAGTGCTGACAATGCGGTAAAAGAAGTATTACGACTAAAGAAAGCAGGATTTCCAAAAGCTAGTATTGTGTTGTCTGAAAAGAATCTAAATTTGATTTCTCTAGGTAGTTTTGCGGATAGAGCAGCTGCCAATGCACAAGCAGCAGAAATCAAAAAATCAGGGATTGATCTGTATGTTAAGGCTATGAGATAGGATGAAATTGTTCTAAAGACTTAAATACTAAAAAGTGAAAAACAGCGGCTTCGTTGCCATTTTGACGAATAAACCCTAATTTTGGAGGGCTATGACGACTATTTAGATCAAATTTTAGATCTAGAAGTCAATTTATTAAAAACGAGGTTGTTTATTTAGGTTTAACCGACTAAGACAACTGCAAAAAACAAACACTATGAGCGGTCTATTAAAATGGATTGGGATGGCTATCCTAGTCATCTGTATCGGTATCTGGGTTATTACCGTAGCTAAATCCTGTAAACAAATCAGCGATCCTACTCTAGAAAATGTTATTCCTGATGACATCGGCGCATCGGTTGGAGATGCTTTGGATGATGTCAAAGAAGGTACATCGGACCTTTATGAAAAAGGAGCCGAGGAAATGAGCGAGCTAAAAAAAGAGGCCATCGAAGCCAAAGATAAAATAGCCATGAAGGCAGAAGATTTGTCCAGTAAAGTTTTCGAAGAAGATCCAGAAGACCTAGATCTTGAAGAAAATGATGACGAAGCATCTGCTAGAGATGCCATCGCAGCTCGACGAGATCAACTAACCGAAAAAGGAGGTAGCAGTAGTTCTGATAATACTCGATCTTCAAATCGTGGTAGCAGCAGCGCTAGTTCTAGCACCGGAAAATACTTTGTCGTAACGGGTTCTTTCTTAGAAGAAGCCAACGCAAATGAAATGGTCAAACAACTTAAAAAAGCGGGTTATCATAACGCAGAAGTTGCCGTATTTGATCTTTCTCAATACTATACTGTTTTTGCAAGACGATACAATACGCACAATTCTGCCAGTGAATTAGCTGAATCCATCAGCCAAAAATTAGGCATTGAAACGTACGTTCACGAAAAGAGAGCAAGGTATAAAAATCGTTAAAAGAGAATTCTTATTCCAATAAAAAAATCCCATTCGAATGACTCGAATGGGATTTTTTTATTTAGAAGTTGTTTAAAAATCTACTCGTAGGATCTTCTTCCTAAAAAACCAATCACATTTTTATTCATAATATAATAATGATTATTGTGTTTGGCGAAGGGAATTTTATGTCGAGTTGCCACACCTACATTTTGCTGAATCAACATTAAATAATCCTCTCCTACTTCAGTAATAATCGCCACATGTCCATACTCGTCTCCATCATAGACTACGATATCATCCGCTTCGGGTTTAAAGACTCCACCATTAATAAATTGGTAAAGATTGCGTTGTGGATTAAAATCACCATCTCGTAAATCTCTGTTATAGAAATGCTTAGCATGACCATAAGTATCTGGCATCTCGTGCTTTAGTCGATTGTAATAATATCTTTTTACAAACTCAACACATTGCCATTTCATTCCATAATTATATCCACCTGGACTCACGTGTCGTCCTTGTGATTCATAAGGTGTTCCGTTATAGTAAACAGGAATACCTCGATATTCGTCAATTACTTCTCCTACCGTAAGATCTTCTTCCTTACGAGTTTGAGGTAGCGGTTTATTGGTTTCTGGTAAAACAATATTTACTGGAACGGTCATCGGTTCATTCGGTGCTTCCGAACCACAACTCCCCACACCAATTAACAATAGGGCCAACACGATCATTTGCACTATTTCCGACCTATTTATATGTATCATTTACCTTTTTTCTTTTAAGTGGGGTTCTTCATTGGATTAGCTCCA
>CALKJE010000204.1 GCA_937995675.1 uncultured Saprospiraceae bacterium | reverse complement strand
ATCACTGCTGTCAACGATGCGCCCGTCAACACGGTGCCGGCAACGGCAACGGTAGCAGAAGAAACAGCGACTGCAATCACGGGCATTAGTGTCTCTGATCATGTGTTTGGATGTCCATGATTTTTAGCCTTTTTAAAATGTACAGTGTAATAAACACCCCTTCTCCCAAAGAAAGTTTAGTCGGGGTAAAAGTTAAATCTTTAAGTGTCTTTCAAAGTGGTCTTTTAGTTAGCAAAGCTTTTGGGGCTTACTCAAAAAGGAGTTGTGTGGGTGTTTGTTGGTGTTGTTGAGTGGAAAGCACTTCTATCGTATCTCCAAGAGAAAAAGTTGGGCAACCCATTCCTCTATTACAACTGGAAAAAGTGATAGTTGTTGCAGCAAAGATAATAAAAGGTAGAAGTTTTTTAGTCTTTTTTAGAAATTTCATTGTAGATAGATTAACATGTTGGAACAAAAGTACATTAAAAGCGATAAAATATACTAAAATAACGTGATTAAAATCATGGATATTATACTAACTTGTCTGCTCTTGACAATTCAGTGTCATTCACCGTACATAACTTGAAAGAATGCGTATTCATTTAATCGCCATTGGAGGCAGTGCTATGCACAATATCGCTTTAGCTTTATATTACAATCATCATACCGTTAGTGGCTCTGATGATGAAGTTTATAACCCTGCTCGAGATCGCCTTGCCGCTCAAGGATTATTGCCCGAAAAGATGGGCTGGGACCCTGATCGCATTACCAAAGATTTGGATTTAGTCATTCTTGGAATGCATGCTCGACCTGATAACCCTGAATTACAAAAAGCTAAAGCGCTCAATATTCCAATTTATAGCTACCCTGCTTATGTTTATGAACAAGCAAAAGCTCAAAAACGAGTCGTCATTGCTGGTAGCCACGGCAAGACAACCACGACTAGCATGGTGATGCACGTGCTGAAGTATCACCAAAAAGACTTTGATTACTTGGTGGGAGCTCAATTAGAGGGGTTCGAAACTATGGCGCGCTTCTCAGACGCTCCTATTACCGTTATCGAAGGGGATGAATATTTGAGTTCTCCGATTGATCGACGCCCTAAGTTTTTGCATTATTTGCCTGATTTGGCCGTAATAACAGGGATTGCCTGGGACCACATCAACGTTTTTCCTGATTTTAAAGACTATAAAAAACAATTTCTCTTATTGGCTCAATCGATGCCTGCCTCTGGAAAGCTATTTTACTATCAAAATGATCCTCATTTACCAAAATTAATGTCAGACACCTCGATTAAGTGTGAAGTAATTCCATATCAAGGATTTGAGTTCTCTGTAAAAAATAATAAGACGGTATTATTGGATGATAATGGAAAAAAAGTTCCATTAAAGATTTTTGGTGCGCATAATTTGCAAAACCTTCAAGCGGCCTATTTTTTATGTAAAGGACTCGGAATTTCGTCCACCGACTTTTTTAAAGCGATAAAATCCTTTAAGGGAGCGGCTAAACGGCTAGATTTTTTGTGTAAAACGGATACGGCAGTGGCGTATAAAGATTTTGCCCATGCTCCTTCTAAAGTCAAAGCAACCACGGAGGCCATGCAAGCACAGTATCCCAAAAGAAAACTAATTGCCTGCGTGGAATTACACACCTTCAGTAGCCTGAATAAAAAATTTCTACCACACTATAAAGAGGCACTAAAAGCAGCAGATCGAGCATTCGTTTATTATAGCGAGCATACCTTAAAAATGAAAAAATTGCCTAAGATTAAACCTGCGGATATCCAAAAGGCATTCAACCATCCTAATCTGACGGTTATCCAAAATGACTACACTAAATTGGAAAATGCGTTAAATCGTTTTGGTTGGAAACAACAAAACCTGCTGCTGATGACTTCTGGAAATTTTGGCGGTTGGGATATGAAAAAAGCAGCTAAAAAGATTTTAAAGAAATCTTAACTTAAAAAAGAGTGACAAAACTTACCTTTGATACGTTAAGCTTTTAAAGCTATTTTTTATGGTCGCAAAGACAGATAGAAAAGAAGATTTTTCTGAAGGAAAAATCCTTTGTGTCTTCGTGACTTTGTGGCAATTCATTTTGTCCTGTTATTATAATCAAAAACTAAAACTACATTTATGAAAACAACAACCCTCGCGTTGTGGCTAGCACTTATTTTTAGCTTTCAACTCACTGCCCAGGATACGCAAACTTTTACGATCAGTGGTTATATTCAAGACATTGATTCTGGTGAAAAACTAATCACCGCCAACATTTACGACTACCTCTCTGAAAAAGGAGCAGTTTCTAATACCTACGGATTTTATAGTCTTACCCTTCCAAAAGATAGTGTCTTACTCACCATCAGCTATATTGGTTATAAAGACCAAAACCTTGCTTTGTATTTAGACAAAGACATTACCCTCAATATTGATCTAGCAGCAGAACTTGCTTTCGAAGAGGTAGAAGTTGTTGCCAAAAAGACGGATCGAATCGAAGAACGAACTCGGATGAGTACCGTGGAAGTCCCAGTAGCACAAATCAAACAAATTCCTGCGCTATTTGGAGAAGTAGATGTACTTAAAGCATTACAATTGCTTCCTGGAATTCAGTCAGGAGGAGAAGGACAAAATGGACTCTATGTCCGAGGTGGAAGTCCTGATCAGAATCTAATTTTATTAGATGGTGTACCGGTTTATAATGCTTCTCACCTCTTTGGTTTTTTCTCTGTTTTCAATGCAGATGCGATTAAAGATGTTACGCTGACCAAAGGAGGATTTCCTGCAAGGTATGGTGGTCGTCTTTCTTCTGTTATTGAAATAAATATGAAGGAAGGAGATATGAATGATTGGCATGGTACCGGAACGATCGGATTGATTGCTTCTAAATTAACGCTCGAAGGTCCGATCAAAAAAGACAAAACTTCCTTGATCATTTCTGGTCGTCGAACCTATATTGATTTACTAGCAAAACCACTGATTAAAAGTAGTTTTGAATCGGATGGAAGTAGTGGTGGACTTGGATATTTTTTCCATGATATCAATGCAAAAATTAATCATAAAATTTCTGAAAAAGATCGGTTGTATTTTAGTGTTTACGCAGGAAAAGATAAATTCTTTTTTAGAGAAAAATACAAAGATGATTTTGCAGGAAATCAAAATGAATATACCACAGAAGCTGGACTGGATTGGGGAAATGTAACTTCTGCTTTACGCTGGAATCATTTGTGGAATAATAAATTATTTAGCAACGCTTCTCTAACCTATAGTCAGTATAATTTTACAACCAAAGCGGAAGAAGAAGATATTTATACTTTTAATGGTAATCGAGAACTTTCTTCTTTTGCCATCAATTATAATTCCGGAATTAATGATTTATCCGGTAAAATAGATTTTGATTTTATTCCTAATCCAGAACATTATTTCCGTTTTGGTGTCAGTGCTATTCATCATACCTTTAAGCCGGGAGCTTTTAATTTGGACATCCGCTCTGAAGATGATGGGGATGTTTTTACCCTCGATACTTTGCTTGGACAACCTAACGTAACTGCTTGGGAATATGCAGCTTATGTTGAAGATGATCTAAAAATAGGGGATAACTTTAAAGTAAATGTTGGAGCACATTTTTCTGGATTCACCCTTCCTGAAAAAACCTATGTTTCCTTACAACCGCGTCTTGGAATGAGATATCTTTTGCCGGATGGTACGGCCCTCAAAGGCTCTTTCGCACAGATGCGTCAATATGTACAACTATTAACTAATGATGGAATTGGATTGCCAACCGACCTTTGGCTGCCAACCACCGCTCGGGTAAAACCGCAGGATAGTTGGCAGGTAGCCATAGGTGCTGCCAAGACATTCAATAAAAAATATGAAATCAGTATTGAAGGTTATTATAAAGATATGTCTAACCTAGTTAGCTACAAAGAAGGATCTAGTCTGTTTCAATTAAATGATTGGGAAGATCGGGTTACACAAGGAGATGGTAGATCTTTTGGTGCGGAGTTTTTTATTCAGAAAAAAACTGGAAGATTGACCGGTTGGTTAGGATACACTTGGTCTAAAACCAATCGTACCTTTCCAGAGGTTAATTTTGGGAAAACCTTTGACTATAAATACGACCGACGACACGATCTTAGTATTGTAGCAAGTTATCGTTTAGCACCTCGCGTACAGTTGAGCGGAACCTGGGTTTTTGGAACGGGTAATGCGGTTACTTTAGCAAATTCTAATTATCGAATTAATTTTCCTAGTGCAGGCCTTCCTGCCAATATAGGGGACTTTTTTGGTGGAGGAACAAGAACGGTAGAGTATTATGAAGATCGTAATAATTTTAGAATGAAGCCTTACCACCGAATGGATATTGGTATTGAGATTTCTAAACAGAAAAAACGCTACAAAAGGACTTGGTCTCTGGGAGCTTACAATGTTTATAATAATAGAAATCCATTTTTCATTTTTGTAGATTCTGAATTTAGAGATGGTAGTTCTGAGAATGTTCTTAAGCAAGCAAGCCTTTTTCCTGTATTACCTTATTTTGCTTGGAGATTTGAATTTTAGAAATGCTGTTTGCATTTCGCTTCTGGCCCGCTTCTAACGCATTTGCTTTGAGGTCGCAAGAAGCAAGAAACTACAATCTTTCGTTTAACCCTAGTTTTAAAAAAATAGTTATGAAAAATATATTGTTCTTTACCTTTATAATAATTCTATGTTCTTCTTGTGAAGACTTTTTTAGTACAACTATAAAGGTGGATCCACCACCGCATGAAGATCAGATTGTTACCAGTGCCTTTTTTACAAATGCAGATACGACACTGAAAGCTTTGGTAAACAGAAGTACTGCTATCTTAGAGAATAACAATTTTGATACAGAGAACCTTGAAAACGCTTCGGTTCAGTTATTTTCGGGTGATCAATTATTGACCACCATTCCTTATTTCGAGGATCAATTTTCGTCCTTCAATCATATTGAAGAAGGAACAGAAGTTGTCTTTGTGGCTGGTCAAGAATATACCTTGAAAGTAAATCATCCTGATTATGAAGAAGCAACCGCAACCGTGGTTGTACCCAATGAGGTGGTACCTTTTCGATATGACCTAGAGGAGGATGCTGGAGTGGATGAATTTGGAGGTCGAAGTGATCGAGTTACGGTAGAGTTTAACGATCCTCCGGGAGAAGAGAATTTTTATGAAATATCGCTTTTTTCTATCCGTGATTTTGGAAACGGTGATTTTAGTTACGAGAGTCATTATATTGCTTCCCTAGACTTTAATTTATATGAGTCTTTTTATGGTGCCAGTATCCTAAGTGACGAGACTTTTAATGGGCAAACGTATAAAGTTCAATTAGATATCAATCGTTACGAAAATAATGGAGAAGAATTAGAGACTTTTTTGATTTGGAGATCTGTCACTAAGGAATATTTTCAGTTTTCACGTTCGGTTGGTTTACAACGTGAGGCGGAAGATTTTGGACCGTTTTCAGAGCCAGTGAGCATTAAATCAAACTTCGAAAATGGCTTAGGATTGTTTTCCATTAATTTTGAAAAGGTATATCCTTTATAAAAACAGCTGATTAACTAATTGACAAAGGGCAAAACAGGAAAAACCACTGTTTTGCCCTTTTGTTTCTTAGTAATGCTCCAAATAGGACCAAATTTTTCCGATTTAGAATAGTCTTTTGTTTTTGATCCCGACTTTCTTATTTTTGCAAGCGTTCAGAATCAAAGCTGAATCATCTTTTTTACTAAAAAAATTAAATCTAATCTTCGATGGGAAGAGCATTTGAATATAGAAAAGCCCGTAAAATGGCTCGTTGGTCTGCCATGGCCAAAGCCTTTACACGTATTGGTAAAGAAATTACCATCGCCGTTAAAGAGGGAGGACCTGATCCGGACACCAATTCACGGTTAAGAGCAGCTATTCAAAACGCGAAAGCGGCGAATATGCCGAAAGACAACGTGGAACGAGCGATCAAAAATGCTTCTGACAAGGATACTTCCGATTATAAAGAAGCTCTTTTTGAAGGATATGGCCCTCATGGAATTGCTTTCCTAATTGAGACTGCCACAGATAACAACAATCGTACAGTCGCCAACGTCCGTAGTTATTTCAACAAATGCAACGGTAGTTTAGGAACTTCTGGTTCTGTCGCATTCATGTTTGATCACCAATGCCAATTCAAAATCAAAGGAGAAGGACTGGATGTAGAAGAGCTAGAATTAGAATTGATCGATTATGGTGCGGAAGAAGTTTTTGAAGAAGAAGATGGAATTATGATTTTCTCCTCTTTCGAAAATTTTGGTTCCATTCAAAAAGCATTGGAAGGAAAAGAAGGAATAGAAATCGTCTCTTCCGGATTTGAGCGTATTCCTAACGTAACTAAGACCTTAGATACCCCAGAGCAGATCGCTGATATTGAAAAACTAATCGATAAGATTGAAGAAGACGATGATGTACAACAAGTATATCATAATTGGGAATCAGCAGGAGAGTAGTTTCATAAAGCGACTCATATTTTTACTGTCTTCAAAACAATCATCGCAGCAATGGGGTTTAAAACTATGGATGTTTTAATCACTAGTGCGTCGGAACCTAAGTAAATGATAGCTTAGGCGAGACTATTTTGGAATCAAACGATGCACGAAGAGGAAGGATAGCCGTAGCTATCCGACCGATGAGTAAAGAAGTGTGATTTTAAAAGAGGCCGCATATGCGGTTAGAAATTTAGACATGCTCTAAGTCCCGACGTACTAAGTACTTGTCTAAATTTCCGTAATTTAGACAAACACCAAACCATATGTTTATGAAAACCCTTCTGCTACTATTTCCATTTTTTTTGATGACCGCCATTACGACTGGCCAAGATCTTCCCACCGCGCCACCTGCTACGGATGCACGTCTCTATGAAATTGCGGATGCTCCATCTGCCGAACGACTCGAAAAAGATATTCGAACACTCGCTGGATTTGGTACCCGTCATACTTTATCAGATACCGTAAGCACCACTCGTGGAATCGGTGCAGCCCGTCGATGGATCAAAGCAGAATTCGATCGAATCTCTGCGGACTGTGGAAATTGCTTAGAAGTTTTTTATCAACGCAGTCTAGTTCCGGCGGAAGGAAACGCTCGGTTCAATAAAGATACTTGGGTGGTGAATGTGGTTGCTATTCAGCGTGGTAGTGAAAATCCCAATCGTTATATAATTATGTCCGGCGATATTGATTCTCGTGTTTCTGATCCACTCGATGGAACGAATGATTCTCCTGGTGCCAATGACAATGCTTCCGGAATGGCAGGTACCATTGAAGCGGCTCGTGTACTAACCAAGTATAAATTTCCTAATAGTATTATTTATGTTGGTCTTAGTGGAGAGGAGCAAGGATTATTTGGAGGAAAACATATGGCAAAAGTTGCCCTCGAAAAAGAATGGGATATTATCGGTATTCTCAATAATGATATGATTGGTAATATCGAAGGAGTAGATGGTGTGATCCAAAATAACAGCTTCCGCGTTTTTAGTGAACCAACACCGGTAAACGACAACGAACAAAAAAGAACTTGGCGTCGATTTTATGGCGGAGAAGTGGATGGACCTTCGCGTCAATTGGCGCGTTACGTTGCTCGTCTGACAGATACTTATGTCTCCAATATGAAAGCCACCATGATTTATCGACTGGATCGTTTTGGACGAGGAGGTCATCACAAACCATTTAACGATGCCGGTTTTCCAGGGATTAGAATTATGGAAACACATGAAAATTATAATCGTCAACATCAAGACATTCGTGTCGAAGATGGTATTGAATACGGAGATGTAATCGAAGGGGTCAATTTTCCCTACTGTGCAAAATTGACGGGTGTAAATGCCATCTCCTTAGCAGCCTTGGCTTGGGCACCTAAGCCACCACAACAAGTCATGATTGGCGGAGCTGTTAAGCCATCTACGCGTTTGCGTTGGGAACCTTCTACTTCTAAAAATCTAGCCGGCTATAAAATCTACTGGCGAGATACCACCGCTCCACAATGGCAGTACAGTCGCTATGTTGGAATGAAAACGGATTTTACGTTAGAAAATATCGTGATTGATAATTATCTTTTTGGGGTAGCAGCGGTCGCTAAAGATGGGAGCGAAAGCTTGGTCGTCTACCCACAAACCTTAATTCCAAGGAGATAAATTATCTGCTGATTTTAATAATTTAATTTAGAAAAACGCTAAATACAAAATCTGTGTTTAGTAAAATAACCAAAAAACTAAGATGCTGAATAAAAATTTATTTTTCTTCTTCTTGATGACGGCATTAATTGCTTCCTCTTGTGCTAATTTTAAACTCAACTATACTCCAGAGGCCGCAGAGTGGAGCGAAAATAAACCGCCTGCAGAAAAGCCAGAGCATGTTGTTTTCTTAATTGGCGACGTTGGTAAATCTCCCAAAGAAGGTATTGGTCCTGCACTTGATATGTTGGAACGGCAGCTAAAGGAAGCAGACGAAGAAAGTACCTTAGTTTTTCTGGGAGACAATATTTATCCTGCGGGAATGCCAACTAAAGACGATCCTAAAAAAAGGGCATATGCTGAATTTCAAATCGATGCACAGTTACGTGTTTTGGAAGCGTATAAAGGTCGTCCCATTTTTATTCCTGGCAATCATGATTGGTACGCTCAAGGAATACCTGGTGTGGAAAGACAGAAGAAATATATTCAGAAAAAACTCAATAAAGACATTGAGGATAAAGATGACTGGCAGGAATATTTTTTACCAAAACCTGGATGTGCTGGTCCAGAAATCGTGGAGATCAATGACCGTTTAGTAATGGTCGTGATTGATACACAATGGTGGTTAGAAGATTGGGACCATAGTCCGGAAGTGAATAGTGATTGTGAAATAAAAAGTCGTAATTCTTTCTTTCTAGCCTTTGAAGAAGTTTTGAGGAAACATCGGAATAAAAATGTAATCATTGCGATGCATCATCCATTAGAATCGGGTGGTTCCCATGGAGGTCATTTTCCAGCAAAGCATCATATCTTTCCTTTTACCATCGTCAATCCAAAGGCCTACATTCCGTTGCCAGTTTTAGGTTCTGTACCACTGGTTCTAAGATCCACCATTGGTATTACGCAAGATATTGCACACCCTAAGTATCGAAGAATGAAGGCAGACCTCATGCGAGCAGCTAAGAAGAATGGAAACTTTATTTTTGTTTCTGGGCATGAACATAATCTACAATACATTCAAGCCAATCGACAGCATTTTGTGGTCAGTGGTAGTGGTTCTAAAAAAAGTGAGGTAAAGTTGATTGAAGGTTCTGAGTTTGCTTATGGAGCAAGAGGTTTTGCACGTTTAGATATATACGAAGATGGTACTACTTGG
>CALKJE010000203.1 GCA_937995675.1 uncultured Saprospiraceae bacterium | reverse complement strand
TGGCATCGCTTTAATTATTTTAGCATTGATTCATGTTATTTTTCCAAAGTATTTTAATTGGGAAGAGGAATTAAAATCATTAAGTTTGGTTAATGCAGAGATGATGGTGATCCATACTTTTTTCTTGGCCTTGACGGTTTTTTTAATGGGCATATTATGTTTTACTTCGAGTAGTGATTTATTAGAAACGACTTTGGGGAGACGACTTTGTTTGGGATTTGCGATCTTTTGGACCATCCGGTTTTTTATTCAATTTTTTGGGTATTCGACCAGCCTTTGGAAAGGAAAGGTATTTGAGACTACGGTGCATATTGTCTTTAGCTTGTTTTGGGGATATGCTAGTGTGGTGTTTTGGGTTTGTGGACTGGGTTGGTAAGGTGGAGATGTCATCTAAAAAGGGACTATTCTAGATTTCGTGTTTTTCAAGCGCAACTTCAAATTCAAAAACTTGCCTGCCAACAGCTACCTCTTACCCACATTTTTTTGATGGTTAGAATGTAGGAATAAAAAAGAAAAATTGCATAAATTCCTAAATAGGAATTCCCTCAATTAGTGAATTTCTATATGTTCTATGTGCCTTCCGAATCAAGTCCGGAACAGGTTCTGTATTTGAAAAAATAAATTATAGTGTTTTTTACCACATAGGCACATAGGCCACATAGAAATACCGCGATAAAAGCCACAAACCAAGTGCTATGTTTACTATCTAAATATTTATTAAAAAAGGATAGGTGTAAACCGTTGCTGCCAACAGGTGGGCAATTTCAAATTTCTCTTTAACGCAAAAGAGTTTTCTTTATAAACCTGATTATCAGTCGATTACAACTCTTCACTTTTAGGTTTTGAGGTTGAGGTTTATTTTGAAATTTTAAATTTATTTTGACACAGTTTATTGAACAGTCCCTCTAAAAAGAATAAACCACTATTATTTAAATCCTTCCACTATTTACAATATTTGGGTGGACACTCCGCATCCCTAAATTGCTTTGTTTTTCAATAAAAATAACACCTTCACTACCTATATTTTTTTATCTTTACCTTCATATGATTCTACAGAGATTACTATTAGAAAACTTCAAACAATATGCTTCCCTCGATTTAGCTTTCCGAGAAGGATTGATTGGTATTATAGGAAAAAATGGATCGGGTAAATCTTCTATTTTCGATGGTATCTTATTATGTCTTTTTGGATCGGCCGTTTCGACCGATAAAGCTTTTTATAAAACAAGTTGGGCAGGTAAAAAAGATAATGTTCGATTAGAACTTTGGCTAGAAGTGGCTGGGAAACAATATAGAATCTTACGAGAATTTCGTGGTAAAGCGCTCGCTCCTTACGCGGGCATATATGATTACGAAGATAAGCAATTGGCTACGGGTGCAAC
The DNA here is from genome assembly GCA_937995675.1 of uncultured Saprospiraceae bacterium. Lineage (GTDB taxonomy): Bacteria > Bacteroidota > Bacteroidia > Chitinophagales > Saprospiraceae > JALZUU01. The sequence goes on along the minus strand of CALKJE010000203.1, from coordinate 11,586 downwards.
AGCGGTCAATCAAGAAGTGAGTCGGCTGATTGGGATGGATAAGGATGCTTTTACTCGATCTATTTTTAGTGGGCAAAAAGAGTTAGGAATTTTGTCAAATACACGAGGGGAAGAACGGAAAAAGATGGTTCGAAAAATGATCGGACTTGATAATTTAGACCAGATTCAAAAATTGGTTCGAGAGGATCGAAATAATTTAAAAAGAGCAGTCGAAGGTCAAAAAGCATTGCTACTCGGAACGGATGATTTAAAATCTATTCAAGCGAAAATAAAAGAACTCAACAAGGAAAACAAGGCCTTACAAAAATCACTGGATAGCGATCAGAAAAAATTAGAGAAAAAAAACAAAGCTTACCAAACCGCTAAAAAGGCTTTTAATGCGCAACTAGCTGCCTTCGAAACCTTTAACCTTCGCAAGCAAGAGGAAACCAAATACTTATCTTTGCTAGATGGTATTCAAGCGGATTCCGAACGACTAAAAAGGGAATTAGCTGATCTTAAATTATTAGAAAAAGATCAACAAAAATTAAAGAAGCCCATTGGCAATTATTTAAAGGAATTGGATAATTTAACTAGTCTGGAAGGAGAACGAAATAAATTCCAAGAACTACAAACCTTAAAATCTCAACGAGAGGATTATATTGAGCGAATCCAGGTTATAAAAACAGATATTGAGCAATTAAAAAATTCTACCAAGGAGCATAAAGAACTTGAAAAAGGATTGGCGGAACTTACCCCAAAAATTGAAGCTCAACAAAAAAACAAAGATCTTCAAAGCAAAGAATTACAAAAGCTTTCCGAAGCACGTGGTAAGATTTTAGGAAGTATCACAGATCGTAAAAATCAGCTTTCTACGATTACCGAACTCGGAGCTGATGCGGAATGCCCTACTTGTTTACAACCACTTGTAAACGCTTATCAAAAAACGGTAGAGAAGTTAAATAAAGAGATCGCCGATTATGAAGAAACTCAGTTAAAATCTTTAGATCAACAAACTAAGACGAATGAGGAATCCATTGAAAAACTCGACCTTTTAATAAATAAATTAACCGAAGAAAAACAAAATTTCTCACTCGCAATCAATAAAATAGAAGATCAACTAAAACGACTTTCGCAGGCCGAAGAGCGACTGGCCAAAGGAGAAAAAATGATCAAGGATAAAGAAATCCAAATAAAAGGATACGCCAATTTAAAATTTGATCAAAAGAAATATGATGGCCTAAAGGAAAAAATTGAAACGTTTAAACCGACCTATCTAACTTATCAGATCAATGAGGATAAATTAAAAAATTCGGCGGCCATTAAAGAACAATTGGCAAAAAACAAAACAAGAATTTCCGATGGACAAGCAAAAATAAAAACCGTAATAGCTGCCATCAAAGCAAGTGGATATGTTCCTGAAAAGTATCAAGCGGCACAAATTAAACAAGATGAATTAGAAGCAGAACGTGATCAATTGCAAGCAGCCCTCCAAGAGTTAATTCGTCAACAGCGGGTACTTGAAAATCAAATAACGACTCGACAACAGCGCATCGAAACGGATGAAGCCAACCGCTCCACCATCGCAGAAAATCTAGTTGAGTTTGAAGAATTAGAAACGCTCGATGGTCTCTTTAAAGCTTTTAAAACTTTTATTCTCGACAAGATCAAACCTACGATTACTGACTATGCAGGAACCTTATTTGAGAAAATAACCAAAGGTCGGTATGAAAGTATTCATGTGGATGATAATTTCGATTTTCAGATTTTTGAAAATGGAACTGCCTACCCTATTTCACGATTTTCTGGTGGTGAGGTTGATCTTGCTAACCTTTGTCTGAGAATTGGAATTAGTAAAGCGATTGCGGAATTATCAGGTAGTACGGAGGCGCTGAGTTTCCTTGGTTTCGATGAGATTTTTGGTAGCCAAGATGAGGATCGTCGGATGGAAATTTTATTAGCGCTGGAACATCTTAAAGAACAATATCGTCAAATTTATATCATTACGCACGTTGATACGGTTAAGGATTATTTTCCGAATATTTTGCAGGTGACGCAATCGGGGAAAGGGTCAGCAGCTGCTTTTCAGTAGGCAAAAAATGAATATTCAATATTGGATATCCAATATTGAATATTCATTTTTATTAAACAAAAGACAACATATACCCCAACACCGCTCCTCCAAAGATAATCCAAAGGGTATTTAATTTCTTAAAATAAAAATAAACGAAAAAGGAAATCGCTGCTATGACTAAAGTTTTCCAATCAATCAAAATACTCTCCGCCATTTTCACACTCACTACGACCATGACGGCTACTGCAGCTACGTTAACTGCTTCCAAAAATGATTTTAAAGGAGCGCTTTTTCGCATTTTATGGATTAAAGGATTGAGCAACCAAACATAGAAAAAAGAAGGGATAAACATTCCAAGCGTCGCCAAAATAGCGCCGGAAAAACCACCGACTTTATATCCGATAAAAGTGGCGGTAGACAAAACAGGTCCGGGCGTAACCTGTCCGACGGCAATAGCTTCTACCAAATCAGGATGTGTCAGCCAGCCCATTTGTTCGATGAGTTCTCCATCAAGGTAGGCAAAGAGGACATAACCGCTTCCAAAAAGAACGGCACCTACTTTTAAAAAGATAAAAAACAATTTCCATTTAGAATATGGAATGGCAGCAGCTGCCGAAAAGAAAAGTAAAGGAGCAATGCTACTATTTAATTGCTTTCTGCTGGTGGCAAGATGGAATAATAAAACCAAAATTCCAGCCGCTAAAATACAGAGAATTTCATTGACACCAAGATAAGACACCACAATCACCGCAACTCCAATAAGCGCTAAAAATTGGGTTTTAACTGCCTTTTTTCCAAGCTTAAGAATCGCACCAACGATAAAGGAAAGTACCGCAGCTTTGATTCCATTGATGATGGGAACTACCCAAGCAATCTCACTAAATTTTTCAAAGAAAACGGCAACCGCTAAGGTTAATAAAACGGCTGGAAAAATAAAACTGATTCCGGCTACAAAAAGTCCTGCCGCTCCTCCACGGTGGTAACCACAATGCATGGTCATCTCGGTTGAGTTCGGTCCGGGAATAAGATTGGTAGCGCCCATATAATCGAGAAATTCTTCGGTGGTGAGCCACTTTTTCTGTTCTACCAGATCTTCTTGCATCATCGCTACGTGTGCGGCGGGACCGCCAAATGCTACGAATCCAAGTCGGAGGAAGTATTGGAAAATTTCTTTCATAGTTGTTTGGTTTTTAGTCTTTTGAAATTCTATTCGGTGAAATTATTTTGCCACTAAGGCACATTACCTGTTCCGAACTTGCTTCGGAAGACACAAAGTTTTTTTTAAAAAAATTCTACTTTTTAATCGTCAAAATTGTTTTTTAAAAAGTATTCAAAAAAGAGGTCTTACCTTTTTTAAGATAAGACCTCCAGAGAACCTAAGGATTGTTGATTAAATCTCCAATCCTGGTTTGTATTATCTTAAATTTCTCCGATAACAGATTCTGTTACATTGATAATATGATCACCAACTTTTTCTAAAGAAGAGAAAAGGTTGTTGTAAACCATCGCTGTTTTGGAGTTATAATTTTCGGTACCAATGCGCTTATTATTTTCTTCTCGCAATTGATCACGCATCGCATTGATTGCTTTTTCAGCAGCTTTTGCTTCGTCTTTAGTTACACTACCGTAGCTAGGAGAGTTCAGGTTTTTCACCATTATTGCAAAAGCGTGATCCACTTTTTCAATCATCTTATTGATGTTTTCTCGTTGCTCTGGTAGGAAGTAATCTTTATCTTCAATCTTCCGTTCAACTGCTTTAGAGATTTGGAAATAAATATCACCAATTCGTTCTAAGTCATTACAAATATTCAAGGTAGAACGAAGTTTGACACTGGTCTTTGCGGTAATCTGTTGATTAGAAAGCTTGGTCATATATTCTGTAATCTCGATTTCTAATCGATCCGTAATCTTCTCATATTTCTTTAATTTTTTCAACATTTTCTTTTGCTCTTTAGCATCTGTTGAATTAATTAATGTTTTTGAAAATCCAGACATTCTAGAAGTAATTTCACCAAAATGTGCTACTTCTTTTTGTAATTCAATTGTTGCTAATTCTGGTGTTCGCAACCCTGCTGCACCAATGAATTTCAATTTACCTTCAGTCTCTTCATCATCTGCACTACCAGGTACTGTTTTGATGGCCATTTTGACAAGCCATGGAACGAACCAAATTAGCATTACAACATTGATGATGTTAAAGGTCGTATGAAAAGCCGCAAGTATATAGGTATTTATGATATCCTCTGCTTTCAAATCTGCTGTTTTCAATTTTTTATTGCTTTCAAAAATGCTACTAAAGTTTTCCACGAAAGTGGTCAAAAATTCAATCACCCAAGGTAGTAGAATTACCATCCAACAAACTCCAATAATATTAAACATGGAGTGAATTCTGGCAGAGCGCTTTGATTCTGTATTTCCAACCAGAGAAGCTATTTCTGCCGTAATGGTCGTTCCGATATTTTCTCCAAGGACCATTGCAGCTGCTACTTCAAGGGGAAGCCATCCAGCGTACACTAAAGTCAAAGTAATTGCCATTGCCGCACTCGAAGATTGCACAATAACGGTAACCAAGGCTCCAAGCAATACAAAACCTATTCTGGAAAATATTCCATACTGCGCAAACCCTTCTATCCATGCCAAGGTGTCTTTTCCTAAATCAGGAACAGCTCCTTTTAAGTATGAAAGTCCTAAGAATAGAATCGCAAAACCGATCAAAAATTCACCCCAATATTTCAGTTTTCCTCTGCCACTAAAAAGCATCGGTACACCAATGGCAAAAAGAGGAATGGAATAGGCACTTAGTTTTACTTTAAACCCAAGGATGGCAATAATCCATCCTGTAACTGTGGTACCGATATTCGCCCCCATCATAATACCTGCGGATTCAACTAATGTTAATAAGCCAGCATTTACAAAACTTACTGTCATCACGGTCGTAGCTGATGAAGACTGAACCAAGGCAGTAATCAAGAATCCGGTAAAGACTCCCAAAAATCTGTTTTTAGTCATAGATCGCAGTATATTCCTGAGCATTGAACCTGCGGCTCTTTGAATACCATCACTCATCATCTTCATACCGTAAATGAAGAAACAAAGTGCTCCAGCAATTTCAATAGCATCCCAAAATCCAAATTCCATAGTAGATGTTTTTTTAAGGTAAAAAATTAATTTTTTCGTTATGTTTAAAAGTGTATATCAACTTGTGCTCTGATCAACAATGCATCGTCTCTCCCTTCTTTTTTGATCAACGAGTAATCTGTCTGTACTTTTAACTTATGGCCCACAATATACTTCGAAAAACCTAAAGTATAATGCGTTTCATCATTAGATACTCCGGCATCTGGGTTGACCTCTGTAAATCTTACGGCTAATTGGTAATCATTCTTAAATAAATACCCAACCGAAACGTTGAATCCAGTACCTGTAAAAAAGGTCCCAATCTCTTCTCCAGCTTCATCTAGGATAAATGGATCGTTATCAGCAGCTCTTTTGTCCGCATATTCCATCATCACAGATACTCCTTGATATTTGAACATTAGATCAGCAAAGAAAGTATTTAAATCTCGGCCTACATAATCTCCATCAGCATTTTTTATAAAACTTCCAAGCTGTCCTCTTTCTCTTACCGCATTCTTATTGATATCATAGGTCAATCCGATCGCCAATTTTGGTGTTTTCTCTCTTTTTAGGTCTGCTCCTACATAATCACCTTTAGAAGTAAATTTACCCATTGGCAAAATATCGGTGTGGAAAGTATAATTGGTTCCTCCGAAATTCCCTTCGGTAACATTTCGGCCTTCTCCTTGCGAGATAGCGATGGTTGAATTGATCAATACATTTCCCGCTTTCCCTTTATGTTTGAATTGTAATCCCATATCTCGGTCAATATTATACCGTGAATTTAAACGGGATCGATCCACAAACTGAAGATTTCCAGAAGAGATAACTCGTTCTCGGTTTCCTGGAAGCTTTCGTTGCCCAAATTGTATCGTAAAGTTTTTATAAAAATTCCATGCAACAGAAGCATCTAAAATAAATTTAGGAGTTGTTCGAAATTCGGGAGAAATTCCACCACTATTATCTCGATTAGAAAGGCCCACCTCAAATTTATAGGTAAGTTTCGGAGAATAGGCCCACCCGTCAAACTTAAACCTTGAGCGTCGAATTAAAAAAGCAGATTCGTAATCTTCGGCACCTGATAGTTTATCATCTGCCAAATTCCACTCTCCTGTATATAGGTTTTGGAATCTGAATCCAAATTTTAAGTAAAATGTGGAATCTTTTCCTACTACTTGAAATCCTTTACCAAACTTTTTTGGGAAAAATTGTGCAGAGGTGTTGACGGTAAAGCCCAAGAAAATGATACTTAATAGCACCATTTTGCTTAGAACAAAAGTTCTCTTGTTGTTCAAAATAAAATTGTTTAACAGTATTATGATAAAATTCATAACTCCCTCACTTTCAAACAATTACAAAAGAAAAAGTTTTGAATTAGTTAGCTATGTTTATTGCTGCAAAAGTAAGTCCTCAATGTTAATTCTATGTTAACAAATGATTAAGTAGTCATTAATTCTTTAGAGGAATTCTGTACCTTGTTTAACAAAGAAGGGACAAGCCAATGACTGACTTGTCCCCTTGCAAACAAAGGTGCTTGAATATATGAATCTGAATGAGTGGAGATGTCAGAGCCGGCTGTAGATTATAATTTGCCGTTTCAGGTCGCTACCTTTATTTATAATGCATCCTTATATTCGTTATTAATCAGGATCTTTAGGTTCTATTTTTGCATAAGTGAAAACCAAACCTGCCCGAATCATTCTGGAATTAACCCCGTTATCTCCAAAAATTCTTCGACCATAATCGGCACTTGCGCTTAAAAATGGGAGTAGTTTATATCCTGCGCTGAATGAACCGCCCAGCATATTTATCTGATTGTCTTGTTTTACGCCATCTAATACGGAGGTTCCTCCTAATTGGTAGTGTAAATTGGCAGCAACCCAGAATTTTTTGGAAAAATTATGAGATAGATGGGTTTCTAATTGAAATAGTGGTCGCTGCTTAACTTCGTTTTTTTGAATCAATAATTGTGGTTCTTTATTCGGCGTAAAAAATCGAATTCCTGGAGTAATTTCCAGCCAAGTCATCCTAGCTCGATTTTGACCCAAAGGAATCGCCATTGGCAGACTGTACTGAATGGTAAAGCGATTGCTACCTAAATTGAGTGCTTCTTCTCGGGCATATTTACCTGAATACCAAAAGCGAACATAACTAAACATAGAAAAGGTTGGAGCGCTCTCAGCAAACTCTTTTAAACTTAGACCAGGAGCGCCTACCATTCCGACCTTGAATCCAACAAACCCATCTGCGATTCCGTTGGCGTTTAATTCGTCTGGAATCCCTGGTGCAGTACCAGATAATCCTAATTTAGCATTTGCAGGAGTAACTACTCCTAATACTTGCGCAAATTGGTTTTTTATTTTAAAGGTATAAAAGGCGGAGACTGGAAAAAGTTGAATATTAAAATCAGCTTCCTTGACTAGAACGGTGGCAGGAGAGAGATTGGTACTTAGGTTAACGTATTTCGTGGCAATTCCAAAAACACCAGCTGGTGCTAGTAGTCCTGAACGTGGACCATCTCCTTGAGCAAAGCTGGTTCCTGTCAACAATAAGCACAAAAAAAGCAAAAAAGATACCTTTTTCTCCCGTAGGAGTTGTGTGTTGTTCATAACATTTGGTTTATTGAGACATACCATCTTATGGCTGAAACGAAGCAATTCGTTTAGCAGAAAGTAGCCTGTCATCTTAGAAAGAAAGACTCAAAATTAATTAACAGCGATGTTATTGTGTTTATTTAATTTCCAAGGACTTGAAAATTCTGAAAGGGTTAACATTTGGGTTATGCAAATATAACAAAAAATGTATAACACTAGATAAATTTAAAATATTTTTAGAAAAAAAGAACTTTAACAGGATTATGTCTATAATTTTCAATTAATAAAATTTGATTTTAAAATATATTCTATAACTTGTCTATCAAATATTATTAAGCTACTTCTTAACTCTTTTTTTAAACTAACATTACCATGAAAACAATTAAATTAATAACGCTTCTATTTCTCATCGCATTATTTAACAATCAAATTTTCGCCCAAGGTTCTACCCATTATTATGTGATCCAGTTAGCAACTTATAGTAGTTGGGAAGATTTTGCAAAGGATGAGCAAAAGTTTTACGCTAATACTGGAACGGCGGATAATAATATTTACGGAGAAAAAGTAGGAAATTCTATCAAAGTATATCTCCTCGATAGTCAAGAAGGAAGTGCGGTTTTCTTCTATGATTATGGTAGAACACAGGAAGTACTTGCCACCGTTCGCCAGAACCCTAACTGGAAAGATGCCTTTAGAAAAGGCGGTGTCAATTGGGAAAATCTAACTTATTACGGTGAGGTATTCGACAAATACAAAAACGATATTCCCGAAGAATTCTCCTCAAAAGGTGAAAGAATCGAAACGAAAAGTGAGGATTCTGCGACTTCCACTGATAAGGAGTATAAAGTGCAACTAGGTGTTTACAAGGAAGAAAAGTCAAAAGATTTTATTATCAACACTTATGGTTTTTCTAAAGCAGATGCGGCCGCTTATGACGAAATTGTAACCCATGATTTTGTTAAAGTAAAAAATACCATCTGTCGTAGATATTATGTTGGTGGTTTCCAAAGTAAAAAAACAGCGGAACCACTCAAGAAAGATTTTGAGAAAAAATCGAAAAGAAAATTAATGATTGTACAACGATAATCAACATACTTGCTATTTGCTTCTTGCTCTCTTCAATCACTATAAAATAGAGCAAGTAGCAAATAATAACTATATCCCCTACTCCATTAAGATTGATTTTCTATTTTTAAATACAATCTTTAATTAATCTTTTCAAAATAAGGAAGTGTATTTAAATCAACAGACTGTTCAATGATTGAGTTTCCTTCATAAATTTGTCCATCAAAACCTTTCCATTTTCCATTAGGTAAAATAACTTTTCGTTTGGATGCTTGTTTTTGTAGAACCGGAGCTACCAAGATATCTGATCCTAAAAAAAATTGATCCTTGACATTTTCAAATCCAGCATTTGGAAAAACATATTCCATGGAACGAACGATTGGTTCACCAGTTTGAGCCGCAGTTTCAGCCAAAGACAAGATAGTTGGAACAAACTTTTTTCGCAACGCGACCGCTTCCTTTACCGCGGACAGATGCCTCTTATCAAGTATTCTCCACGGTGCCACAGAAAACTGCATCATCGGCATCAAAGCGTGCACCTGTGCAGATCGAACAATTAATTCTTCATCAATTTTCTGATTATTTAAAAAAGAAGTAAACTCTCCTCCACCGATCATATCTGGACAAGTAAAAGCATATCCCATTAGTCCTTGCAAGGTAATATTAGGAATTAAGGTTTCTAAATCTTTCCAGTTATGGCTTTTATCCCTGAGTCGCTGAGCAAGTGGAAGCCCCGCCATTTTCCAAGTGGCACGATACTCATTTAGAGGAAAAGCCAAACCTATTTCAGCAAAAAATTCGGAGTGTTTATTGGGTAGAATATTTCCAGCATGACTCACCAACCAAGAAGGATAAAAAACGGCATCACCTGCATCTAATTTAAAACCATCTACTTGGTATTCATCAATTAGGTATTGTAATTCTGACTTAAACCAGTCTTGGGCTTTTGGGTTTGAAAAATCTAGTAAAGCACTAAATCCATTCCACCATCCAATCATCGCAACGTCCTTAAAACCAGTTCTTGGCCCACCTGGAACAGGATGATCTTTTGGAAATTTTAGAAAATGATTCTCCGCAGTTCCATTCCTAAAAACTTCTGTATCCGGACTAACAAATGGACAAACCCAAAGCATCACTTTAAATCCTAAATCATGAAGTTCTTGCATCATTGCTTTAGGATCTGGAAAACGGTCTGGACGAAATCGCCAAGTCCCATAAGCCTCCTGCCAATTATCATCAATCATCAAAACACCGGGAGGAAAACCATTGTCAATAATTGCATGAGCATAGGCCAAAATGTCTTTTTGATTTTGATCGTAAGTCAGTTCAATCCAAGTATTATATTGCGGCTGCTCGAAGAGTAAGGCATCCGGCATTTTTCCATTAGCAGGAAAATAGTTTTTAGAGGCATAAGCATAAGCCTTTGGTAAGTTTTTTGTCAACTTAGAACTCAAAAACACTCCATTTCCTGATAAAAGAATTTGGTTATTATTAAACGTAAACTTAAATGGCGATTCAGACCAGATGACTCGGCCTTTGTTAGAAAGAAGTAAAGGTTGAGCTTGATTGCCTTTTAAGTTGCCATACATATCATAAGAGTACTCCTCTTCAAAGGGCATTTTTACACCGTCATTAATAGCACCGCCCCACCACTTTTCGCCTGCTAAAATTCCTATATTTTTAGAAACGGAATAATGTGGTTCTAGATTACTAATTTTAACATTGGGCTCAACTTCTTTAGGCTGTTCAGATCGACAACTTAAAATTAAAAGTACTCCGATGAAGATAAATAGGACATGATTTTTTAGCAGCATAACATGGAGATTGGTTTTAAATTAACTACCACTAAAGCTAAATAAAAATTTGTACTTTATTGAGAAGCTTTCAATAATTTCTGATAATTTTTAAGCAAACTTAGTATTCCACTTATTGAAAGCTCCAATTATTTTTTTCTTAGAAGTCTCTTTAAAATTGATTACCTTGTGAGCGATTGAATAGTTGTCTATAAAAAAAACACTTATCATGAAAGAGAAAATGTTAGCCTATCTGAAAAGTTTCCAAATGCTGACGGACGAAGAAATCCATATCATTGCTGATAGTAGTGAGTATCTTTCGTGCAAAAAAGGAGATATTTTATTAAAAGAAGGTCAGGTTGCCTCAAAGTGTTATTTTGTCCTACAAGGATGCATTAGAGAATATCATATTAAAAATGGCATTGAAAAATCAACAAATTTTTTCACAGAAGGAGAATCTGTTACTGCTTATTCCAGTGTTGCCTCCTCGACACCTTCTCGCCGTTATTTAGAATGCTCGGAGGACTGTATTCTTACCGTAGGTAACAAAAGTGCGGAAGAAGAAATGTGCGAACTAATTCCTCGATTAAAATCAGTTTTGCTGCAAGAAACCGAAAGAATAGCTGGAAAAACCCAAGACGAATTTGCGGATTTTTTGACCTCCTCCCCTGAGGACCGTTACCGAACTTTTTTAGATCAAAAAGGACATCTTTTAAACCGAGTTCCACAACATCAAATAGCCAGTTATCTTGGTATCACTCCCGAATCTTTAAGCAGAATTAGAAAAAGAATTCATAATAAAAAAGTAAAGTAAGAAACGGAAATCGTTTCTTACTTTAAGTACGTGGTCAAAATTAAATTAAAAATAAAGACGATACATTAGATTTGGATAGAAGGCAATTTGAGTTTGATATCCAATACTCCCTTCTTCGTTGACATCATAATATTCCGATAAACGTGCTTG
>CALKJE010000202.1 GCA_937995675.1 uncultured Saprospiraceae bacterium | reverse complement strand
CAGACATATGGTCAATTCCTGGATCGAGGCCCATCTCTCCCATAAAGATCAGTTCTCGGTTTCGGGCTTCATCGCCTAAACTATACATCTCCTTTGAAACATAAGAAGCCGTAATCAGGTGCTTTTTAAGTCGGATACAATCGTGGGCTACTTCAATATGGAGATGAGCAGGTAAGAGAGAAACGACCAAGTCTGCACGCTCAATTAAGTCTTGGCGATCATTTTTCTTCATAACATCCAACCAAGCAGCTCGGCCATTTGGATGACCTTTTATTTTTTTAGTTGCCTGTTCTATATCCGAATCAGCTACGATAACCGACCAATTATACGCTTTCGCTTTTTTTAAAACATAATCAATCAAATCAGTAGCGGAACGTCCCGCTCCGATGATCAAAATGTGGTTCAACTTCTTCACTAGTTAGTTTTTTCTGTAATTAGTATTAAGTAATGGTAAAACAATAATTTCTCAATTTATGGCTGGGTCTTTTGGTTCAATATTTCCCCGCCTGACTGATTGTCAGATCGGGCAGGGTTAAAAAGCCTTTTTGCTCTCGCTCTTTGTGCTACTAGCACAAGCTTGCGCAGGATGCTATGGCATCGTCTACGTTTTTTGCCTCCCCGAAACAAGTTCGGGACAAGCTATCTTGAATCAAAATTCCCTAACCAAAATATAGAACTTATTATTCGGCCATTACTAAGCCGGTAAATTAATACTTTTTCGGGAAAGAGATTGATAAAATTTCATAAGAAAACACCAATATTTTAGTAAGAATTTTACCAACCATTATTGGTTTAATGGATAGGCAGTATTTTTGCCCTATCCTTGGTAGTTTTCCCAATTCAATTGAAGAATTACGGTAAAGTCTAACAAATATTATATCTTACGTATCCTTGTAATGATGAAGTTGTTTAAGAATAGATTACTTGGCTACAAACTGATCTTTTATTCCCAGAAGCAGCCCATTTTTAAAAAACTTCAACAAAGAACGCTATAAAATGAAGAAACTCACCCTTAAAACGACGGTTCAAGTATATCATAATATCGATGAACTTGACCCAGCCGATCAGAAAATACTCGCAATGGCTCATAAAGCGACCAAAGATGCTTGGGCTCCTTATTCTCGCTTTGCAGTAGGTGCAGCGTTACGTCTTGCCAATGGCAAATGCCTTCATGGTAGCAACCAAGAAAATGCAGCCTACCCGACTGGATTATGTGCGGAACGCACAGCTCTATCTGTGGCTGCCAGTCGTTATCCTAAAAGCCCAGTAGTCGCGATGGCTGTAACTGTTAAGACCGAAGATATAATTAATCGACCGGTCAGTCCTTGTGGCAGTTGTCGTCAGGCTATTTTTGAGGTAGAACAGCGATATGGTGAAAATATTAGAATCATTATGCAGGGTCAAACTGGCGACATCTATGTTTGTAATTCAATAAAAGATTTATTGCCTTTAAGCTTTACCGCTGATTTGTTGCCCTAACAAACTATTGACCAACCCTTTAGGTTTCTTTAGATCACGTCTTCTTTCGTGACCTATTCCTTATGAAACTATTTGATTAAAGTTCATACAAAATATTCCCAATGAATAAAATTATTCTTATCACCTCCTTTGTAATTAGTATAATGCTTTTTGGTTGTCAATCAGAAAAGTCTTCAGAGGTAGCGACAACACCGACGACCTCCTCTAAACCAATGGTTCCCGTTGTACAGAAACGTGCTCAAATCACAGTATCTGGAACCATCACCAATGCTGGGAATAAGAACATCAAGCTTTCCCATCATAGTACCAATCGAAGTGGAAAAATAAAAGATGACAAATTTAGAATCAGCCTGCTTATTGATGAACCAGGGATTTTTAATTTGACTTATAATGGTCAAAAAATTCCTTTGTTTTTACGACCTAATGATCAAGCAATCGTTGACTTTGACGCACAAAAAATGGCCAAGACGATCAAGTTTGGTGGTACCGATCCTAAAGTGCAAGAATATCTATTTCAAAAGAAAATAAACGATCCTTTGACCTACGCGCAAAAGCGGAATTCTGCAAAACTTTCGGAGCAGGATTTTATCAAACAAACCAATGACACCCGAGCTACAGAACTGACTTTATTCAATAGTTTTAAAAAAGAAAATAAAAATTTACCGGCCGATTTTTTATTATTTGAAGCAACAGAAATTCAATATAATTGGGCCAAACAATTTAATGATTATAGTTTGTATCGTGCGTTTTATAATAAACAAGAGGCATATACACCAAGTCCAGAATTATTGGCGTATGCAGAAGAATTGGATCTAAATAATGATCAGTTATTAATCTCCGAAGCTTATCGAAATTATCTGATTGCTCATGTGGGACAAAAGGCGTCAAACTTGGTGCAAGCTGACTTGATGAATGGTGGAAAAATCCAAACTAGTTTACGAGCTTTTGAAGTAGTAGAAAAGGATCATTCAGCTCAAGGAGTCAAGAATTTTTTACTCTTTACTTTTTTCAATCAACACCTGAGGTCTAAAGGTATCAACGGCTCTGAAGACCTCCACCAACGCTTTAAGCAACAAGTTACAAATCAAAGATATTTAGCGGATATTGATGAAGCTTTTCTAGCTTGGGAACATTTAAAAAAAGGATTACCAGCACCGAGTTTTTCTTATCCTGATAAAACTGGAAAGAAAGTTGGATTGGAAGATTTGAAGGGTAAAGTGGTTTATGTCGATGTTTGGGCTACGTGGTGTGGACCTTGTAAAGTAGAGATTCCTCATTTGGAAAAATTACAGGAAAAATTTCACGATCAACCAGTGGCTTTTGTTTCTGTTTCTATTGATCAAAATGCCGAAGCTTGGGAAAAAATGGTGAAGGAAAATAATATGTCTGGAATTCAGATTCTGGCGGATCAGGCAGGGAATAGTCAGATTTGTAAGGATTATAAGATTAAAGGAATTCCTCGTTTTATTTTGATTGATCAGGCCGGGAATATTGTGAATGCACAAGCGGATCGACCTTCGCGTGGGACGGTGGCTGGGGAGATTGAGGCGTTGTTGTAGATTGGTGGATGTGTGGATTTTTTGATGTGCGGATTGGTGGATTTTTAAGGCTTCGAAAAACATAATATTTTCCTCGCAAAGACGCAGAACTTGTTCCTAACTTATTTCGGAGGACACTTGATCCTGTATTTCTTTTATCGTGTTTATTTCACGCAGAGACGCAGAGGCGCAGAGATACTCGATCGTGTATATCTTTTTGCGTATTTTTTAGTGCAGGATCTCGGTTTCTAAATTTATTTCAATTGGTGCGGAGGTTAGTAAACATGAGTAGGTATCCGATGGGTGCGAATGTGATGAAACTCTAATCATTTCATTACCTTTACGGGTAAGATAAGTACATGGACAAATTAAACTATAAGCAATGACTGAATCTTTTTGAGCTATTCTGCCTTACAAAAATCCTCCCCGAATCAAGTTCGGGGCAGGCTATTATGCTATGGCAGCCATCCCGTCCGCAAGCGGTTCATTCACTTACGTTCATTCATGGTTTTTGCGCGTTGACTAGCTCAAAAATCTCCTAAGTCATAACTTACATATAATTTTGTCCAAGTACTTATAGAATTTAAATAATTGTGATTATAAGATGCTGAGTTTATATGGTAGAAATAAGGAGGTGAGGGATTGGTCCATATCTGGGTCTGGTTTTTCGTTTGAGTTGGTGTCGAATAATAAGTTTCCGAAAGACAAGTTGCTATTTGAAAATGCAAAGGTGGTGGTAGGTTTTGATGGTGTGGTTTTAAATAAAAAAAAGTTGATTGGGAATGGTAGTTGGGAAAATTATTTTTTAGATGATTTAGAAAATTTAGAGAGGAAGCTAAATAATTTACGTGGTAGTTTTAGTGGATTTATTTATGAAAAAAAAGAGGAGCGGCTTCGGCTTTTTAATGATCCTTGTGGTGCTAAAAATTTCACCTATGAATTTGATGGAAAAGCATTTATTTTTGCTTCTTCTCCTTGGGATTTGGGACGG
This sequence comes from uncultured Saprospiraceae bacterium, assembly GCA_937995675.1. Lineage (GTDB taxonomy): Bacteria > Bacteroidota > Bacteroidia > Chitinophagales > Saprospiraceae > JALZUU01. The sequence continues at coordinate 1,159 of CALKJE010000202.1, read as the reverse complement.
TTATCTGATCTTTCTCGTAATTTAGATCCCGACGCGATTTATTGTTTTTTGGCTTATGGTTATTTGTTTTCTGAAATGAGCTGGACGAAAAATGCGCAGCGATTACCAGCGGGGAGCATTCTAACCTTTCACAATAATCAAATATCTTGCAATAAATACAAAAAATTTGTTTATCAGCAAAATCATCAACGTTCTAAAGCTAAGACTTTGTCTTCTTTAGAAGGATTATTTGAGGCGACTATCCGAGCTCAATTTCAAAAAGACGAGGAAGAAAATTATCAATCATTTACCACTTTGAGTGGAGGTTTAGACTCTCGGGTTACGGCACTTTATGGTTATGAATTGGGGTATAAAAATCAAATTGCTTTTACTTGTAGTCAAAAGGGATACGCCGATGAAACCATTGCTAGAGAGATTGTAAAAGACTATGGTTTTAAGCATCATTTTTATGCAATGGATGGGCTAGAATATTTGTATCATCCAAAAGATACCCTCCAAAAATCAGGCGGTACCAATGATTATAATGCTCCGGCTCATATTCTATACGGGATTGAAAAATTTTGGCAAAAAGACTTTGGACTAATTCATACGGGACATTTGGGAGATATGATTTTGGCTAATTATGCTTCGGGTAAAAAGGAACTGTCCCCTGCCCTTTCCATGAACCGAGTAAGTCCTGAATTATTACCCATTAATCATGCATGGGAAGTGGACAGAAAAGCTCGGTATCAACATCAAGGTCAGTATAAAATTTCCGAAAGAGGTTTTAATCGGATTGCGTCTGGTGTCTGGGGACTGGAACATTTGTCTTATAATATTGCTCCTTTTACGCATACCGATTTTATTGATTTTGCATTGACCATTCCTTATGATCAGATTTACAAAAGTCAACTTTATTTAGAATGGTTGAATAAGTATCATGCTAACTGGACCAAATATCGATGGGAACATCTGCATGCCCGCCCTACTCGCTTATGGATGGCCAAGCATGATCTTTGGTATCTTCGTTTGCGGTTTGGATGGCGGAAGTTATGGTCTAAAAAATTTCGAGAGACATTTGATATGGCTCCGGAACAATATTGGTTTGAGCAACAGCCTGATTTGAAGAGGTTTTTGGAAACAGCCACTTTGCCTTTGTTGGATACGATGCGACCACTAG
>CALKJE010000201.1 GCA_937995675.1 uncultured Saprospiraceae bacterium | reverse complement strand
GTCCATCTTGCCAACGGTATTCATCCCAACCTTCCTCGACAGATAAAAAGGTAACACCATTATCACAAACGGTTTGATCAGGGCCAATATCTAACATACTCATCGTATTATCGATCGGAATAATCGCCATATTATTTTGATAATTACATTCGTAAATTCCTGTAAATGGAAAATCCGTATTGAGATTGTAAGGCGTTGGAAGGCTACCGTCATCGTTGGTAACAATATATAACGTATCAATTCCAGAAGGAATCAAAATTACCTCAGAGAACGAGTCACCAGGTCCCAGATCAATATCATTTCCAAGTATTTCAAACAGTCCATCGCTTGCCATAAGTGGATTTTTTGTTCGAACCGTGGATCTGAGATAATCAATGACCGGAGCATTTCCCAAATTTGTATAAGTTAACTCAACATAATACTGTTGATCAAAACAAGTGACACTTCCCTCTACTACCACATCGGAAGCAGGAAATTGTCGATTCGCATATTGGGTTAGAAAATTATTGAGCACCAGACTATCTCCAACAATATGATGGGATTGTTGTTGGATAGGAATTCTTAGATTATCGTTGATATTGGTATTAAAATATTGATGTTGATTCCAAAGTTTTCGAGTAGGAATCCAAGGGGTACCGCCTGATCCAAATGCTTTGAGTTCGTTTGAGCAACTACAAAGAATTTCAGTTGCACCATCTGCATCTACGTCTACTACTACTGGATATTCTACTCTTGTACCAGAGACACAAGGCGCCGCAGAAAGTTCTGCTCCGTTGCTTCCATTTAGGATAAGGATCTCTGATTCAGTACGATAAACCACTTCACTTGCGCCATCATTATTAAAATCAAAAACACTACTTCCGGTTTGTCCCGACCAATCATCTGTCGTAATGGACCACTCAACATTCCATTGATTATTATCCGGTTTGAGTACACGATAATTGAAAGGCGTACACACTCCTATTTCTAATGCTTGGTCCCCATCAAAATCTGCAATATTCACTTGTGCAATAAATCCAGAATTGGTGGTAATAGTAAAAACATCGTATAATAAATCATTGGTTTGTAAATCCCAAGCATAGATAATTCCCGTTGATCCGTCTCCTGCATTTCCAGTAACAACCGCATCAAGGTCTCCATCTAAATCAATATCCGCGATACTTGTCCAACCATCTTCACCCCCTGTCGCCGTTCGTTGAATAGTCAATCTAGGATTGGTATTACTTAAGTTAACAGCGTATACCATTCCTCCCGCCACTAACTCCAATCCGGCACAATCTGCACAAAAAGCATCTGGTAATACATCCACTGCAACAGGAAAAGAAGAAGCTCGAAGCACCGACTGTGCACCTCCGTACGTTTTCATTCCTCGATGTGTATCCTCGCTACCCGAAACGATGAGTGCTCCAGTAACTGCATTGAAAATCATGTTTTGTACATAGATTTCTGCCACACCATCTTGATTAAAATCTGCTACGCTAATCGTATTTCCATCTTCTAATCCACTATATCCGGCCATCGAATCTGACATCCATTTTTCGACATAATTGGTTCCATCAAAACTATAACATAGAATCCGTCGTCGCACATCTCCATTGATAATTGCACCATCCGTATAAGATATATTATTTACGTGGCTAGAGGCTTGAATAAATATTTCAGGATAGCCATCCAAATCTACATCCGCGATAGCGGGAGCATCCATCATGTAGCGCATGGCGGGGGTCATGATGGTCGCTTCTATCATTCCGGTACTTCCATCTACTACTAGCAGATTTGGGAAAGCACCACCCGTAGCTTGGCTAGGTCCAGTACATGGTTTACCAATTATTTCGGGAATACCATCGCCATCTAAATCACCGGTAATCGGCGTATTATAAGCACACCAATCTGCTCCCGAAGAAACCCATTCTGGTTCTAATTCGAAAGTGGTTAGCGTTGGTGTATATTCACAGTCGATTGGACATTCATTATAATAATTATCGGCACAATCAGGACTATCGCAGCATTCAGGATCATAACAACCAATAAGTCCATCTCCATCTAAATCTATTTCTGAAAAACAAGTAGTAGCATTCTGAATTGCGATTTGCTGACAAAAAGTATCTCGACAAAGATCGCTACTTACGATCTGACAAACTTCATAAAGACCTTCATTGGTAAACGTATAATTTAGAATTTCCTCGGTGGTGATTGGTTGTTGATTGATCTCCCATTCATAATCTGCGGTAATAGAAGAAGGATGACTAAATTGAATTGATTGATCGATCTGATAAGGTGGTAATTCTGTAATTTCAATCAGTGCCGCTACATCACAAGTGACGTTGATGATTAATTCAAAATGATCATCACAAAAATCATTGCCGTTAGAAGCGGTCAACTTTAAACGATAAGTACCGGGTTGATTGAGGACGTAGTCAGGATTGATTTGAGTAGAAAAAGGGATTCCATCCAAAAACCATTGGTAGGCGTTCGCACCAATACTACTATTATTTAAGTTAAATACCTCTCCTACCACTTGATCGGTCAACACCGAAAAAGAGGCAACGACAGGATCAGGACAAGGAGGCAAACATAGATTTTCATTGGTCAAAGTATTTCTAATACCTTCAATAAAAAAAAGCATTCTATCTCCTTGATCCGCCGTAAAAGCGGAATAGCATTCTAGATTACTATAATCCATATAATTGATAAATAGATCATTTTCATCTACTAAAAATGGATTGTTTGCATCTGCTGAATTTACATCGGTATTACATGAATTAGTATTTTCATCACAATTAATTCTAACCGTCGATTGATCTGGTGGCGTATCACAAATTTGGTCACCATCCAGCAAACAATTATCATTTCCACAACCACCTTCAAAAGTATGATAGAGCCCAAGATAATGTCCTAGTTCATGAGTTAGTACGTTTGTGTTATCAGGACTCGTTCCCATAAAAGCACTTTCGATGACCACTCCATCTTCCGGTTGTCCGTGGGAGGCGGGCAAAAAAGCGTAGCCAGCTACACCACAATTGCTCCCATTACAAATTTCGTTAACCACCCAAATATTGATATAACGTAGCGGGTCCCAACGGATCAGATTTTTTAAATCCAAGTCCGATGTATTCGCATCAAGGTTGGTTAATGCATTTTCTGTGCGCGTAATTCCTATAGTATTATTTCCTAGTGGATCACGGGTTGCGAGACAAAATTCGATGTCGGTCGTTACGCCCGTCGTAGGATCGTAAGGATCTTGATTGGCAAAAGCTAGATTGACTTGTGTAATCGCTATTTGAACAGCAGCGTCAGAAATTTCTCCGGCGGTTCCATCATGAACGATGTGAACGACAACGGGTAGCGTATAGGTCGGAGGCGTAGTCGTAAAAGAAGGATTATTAAAACGACTGGCTCGTTGGAGTTCGAGTTTGAGTTGTTTTTCTTGGCGAGTAGGATGTTGTTGATAAAGCTGTTCGAGCGTTTCTGACTGCGCACAGAATTCCCCGGTTGCCTGAGCAACTACGGTAGTTCCAGATAGTAGGATGGCAGCAACAATCGCAATGATACAGCTGTGAAGGGTATTCATAGTTATGTTTTGGTCGCAGGCTCATGACCTGAACTTGGGGAGCAGTTTGTAAGATTTATTAGGAAAGTAGGTATGGGGAGCTAGAACCTACGTTCGATGTGGATTCAAGGAGGATATCCAACAGCATACTAAGATGCGGATACAAGATAAGACATTTCAAGGAGAGATTCCGTTTTTGGGTATGGAAATTAATAATCAGATACACTATTGACAAATAATTGCTTTTTGATAATAAGTACTTAGAAGTTGTTATTAACCGTTCTAACATATTAAAACTATTCTAAATGTAACTATTTTGCTGATTTTCACTATTTTAATAATACTAAATAAAAATTTTATATGGAAAAATTCTTTTAATTAAATATTAAGGTAATATATTGCATACCCGACTTATTGAAGCTGTTTAAGAATATTCACAAATAGCTTCATTCTAAAATTCGGAATTTTTAAAAATATTGAGAGAATAACAGGCTTTTTCTGTTAAAGCCTAAGCACTAGCCTAGAGATACTATAATACTAACCAAAATACAAACATGCGATCTTTAAATAAGATTTTAAAAGACATTGGACAATCACACGGAGGTCCAACCGATATCCTCACCTCTACAAAGACTGGTAAGACTTATCAAAATTTTGGAAATTTCGATTTACCAAGATTGGACATTACGCTTACAGGGCAAAAGATGGTGGATATTTCCTTGGTCATTCAAGCCTTGCAAGAACTGTATACCTTAAATGAAATTCCACTTAGTGTGGAAGCGGTACATTATAATTTTATTTTAGAAGAAGGCGTTTTGCAGGTTCCGATTAAATTAAAAATTGGAGGACAACATTATTGTCTGTTTTTGATTTATAATGAAAAATGCGCTGCAGCTTTTGTGGACGCTCGTAATAGATTACAAGCCTTAAAAAAATATAGAACCATTTATTTGAGTAAGGTCCCTATGACGGGTGATCGAGCACCAGAATCTGCGCTTACTTCTTTGCGGTTTGATCATTTTCGAGTAAGCAATCAAAATCCAAAATTAGAAGACTATGCCGTTTGGTGGTCGACTAACAGAGAACCTATTTTTCAAAACTCAAAATCTTTCCAAGACTTAGAACAGATTTCTAAAACCTTAGACGGATACGAATCTTACTTTATCGGACGATTCTTTAAAGCACTGAAAATTTCAGGATTTACGAGCGAATCTGTCAAACGAGTTGCACTCCCCAAAAAGGAAAGAACACTCACTGTCATTGGTCCAGAAGAACAAATAATTATTCTTTCATTTTCTAAGAAAAAAGGAATTCGTCTGCACTTTAATCGCAACACCACACCTTTCGGTTATCGTACCGCGATCATCGAACAACTCTGCATTGCCATCCAAGCTTATACGATTCGATTACAATTAAGAGATCTTCCTAGAGATACAACGACCCGTTCTAACGGTCGAGATTGGTATACAGAAATGGCAGAAAAAGAAGAGGAGGTGATTGGACTTGTTGATGTGCGGATTACCTAATGTGTAGATGTGCGGATTGGTGGATGTGCGGATAACCGACTGATCCCGACGAAATGAACGACCGATCCCGAAGGGTGGCGTATGACAATACGCCAAGGAAGAGAACCGCGAAAGCGGGTGGGAAGCACACGCATGACAATGCGGCAAAGGAGGGCACCGCGAAATCGACGAAGGAGATTCATGAGCGAAGCGAACTAAAGCGGACGGGATGGCATTTTCCTAATTTCCTTTGCCATACATGATCTTAAGATCTCAGATTTACTAAACCCTCTTCAATAGGTGAGGAGGTTTAGTAAACCTGAGAAAATCTACCAATCCACACATCTGCATATCAAAGAATCTACTAATCCGCAAATCCTTCCACCCCATTTACCGTCGTATATTTAAAACTAAGTTTCTTATCTGGATAGATACGTTTGAAAGCGGATTGTACCATAATGGTTCCTTCGTGGAAACCACAAAGAATTAGTTTAAGTTTTCCTTCGTAAGTATTGATATCACCGATCGCGTAAATGCCTGGGACATTCGTACTATAATCAACGGTATTCACTTCGATGGCACTCTTAACAACTGAAAGTCCCCAATCAGCGATCGGTCCTAGTTTGGGAGAGAGTCCGAAGAGTGGAACAAAATGATCCGTAGGTTGAGAAAATTCTCCTTTGGTTTTGTGTTTGATTACCACGTCTGTCAATTTACCGTTACCTTGTAGGCCGACCGCTTGTGCTTCGGTAATCAATTTTATTTTTCCATTTTCGGCAAGTTCCATTACTTTCTCGACCGAGTCCAATGCGCCTCGGAATGAACTTCGTCGGTGTACCAACATCACTTCGCTGGCTACATCAGATAAGAAGATTGTCCAATCTAAAGCAGAGTCTCCTCCACCTGCCAAGATGACGCGTTTGTCTCGATAAAACTCAGGATCTTTAATGATATATTCTACTCCTTTATCTTCAAAATTAGCGAGGTTTTCGATAGGTGGTTTTCGCGGTTCAAAGCATCCTAGTCCACCTGCGATGGCGATAACGGGGGCGTTAATTTTGGTTCCTTTGCTGGTGGTGAGTACAAAACTTTCATCTTCTAATCGTTCGATGCTTTCTGCACGCTCTCCTAAGGTAAACCCAGGTTTGAAGGGCTCAATTTGCTTCATCAAATTATCCACTAAATCTCCCGCTAGAATATCTGGAAAACCCGGAATATCATATATCGGCTTTTTAGGGTAAATTTCTGTCAATTGACCACCGGGCTGTGGCAACGAATCTACCAAGTGACATTTTAGTTTTAAAAGTCCCGCTTCAAAAACCGTAAATAGCCCACAAGGTCCCGCTCCGATGATTAATATATCTGTCTTTATCATTTTTTAAATATTTCTGCAAAATTAACTAAATACAAACTCAATAGAGGCCAAAAGTGCTAAAAAAGGATTTTTATTGCCACTAAACCACAAAGAAAAAAGATTTCCCGAAGGGAAAATCCTTCGGGATCTCGTGCCTTTGTGGCAAATTATTTTTGTCCTGTACTAAGAAATATAAAACAAAAAACTATGATTTAAGTTGCTGATTTCAAGTCTTGTTTTATTTATATGATCTATCTGAAAGATTTTATTTTCTAGTAAAAAAATTAGGATGTAGTCCACACTCTGTATTTCCACTTCTAGCCCAGCGCCCTGCTCGTCCCTGTCCTTTCTCGGTGCAATGCGTACAACCGATCGAACCATAACCGTGTTTTTCTAAAGGATGACGTGGCAGTTTGTAAAAATCTAAATGGCACGAATGGCCTGGCCGGCGCCAACGATGTGATCAATGTGCTTGCGAATAATGGTTCTGGTGAAGACACCTTGAATGGT
>CALKJE010000200.1 GCA_937995675.1 uncultured Saprospiraceae bacterium | reverse complement strand
GTCATGATTCCTGCTTTCACCATTTCACTCTGTGCAAAAGTCATTTCTGTATTGGCAGAAGGATCGTGCGTGGTCGTTACGCCGTAAGCAAGATTGGCAAAATACTGCCAGTGTTTTTGTGGACTCAATCCGTATCGAAATGCGCCTAAGTGAGCATGCACATCCACGATTCCAGGCATAATGGTTTTTCCAGTGACGTCTATCACGTTCACATTATCGGCTCTTGGAATGGCGACTTCATCTGCCTTTCCTATTGATTTAATTTTATTTCCTTCAATCACAATCACCCCATCTTCGATAATTTCTTTACCATTCATGGTGATAATTTTACCACCTTTTAAAACGGTAATTCCTTCTGGTTGATCAAATTTTTGCGTAATGGCAATTTTGATTCCCGCGGTATCTAACGGAGGAATACTATCAACCGCTCCTTCTAAAAACAAGAATCGTTCTTTTAATTCACTAGAAAAATATTCATTACCAAGGGTCCAATGAACTGTCTTACTATCCTTCGACCAATGCAAATTAATTCCCGCATCTCGCGCCACTTGAGCCACTGGAAAGGCCTTGGTATCTGCTGACAATCCGATCGCTTGACCGGGAGCTGGCATCGGTGCGATATAAACTTTAAATAATTCCGTAAACGCAATCCATTTATTGTCCGGACTCGGTACAAAAGTGTTGGTATATTTTGTATTAAAAATTGTCCGTTCTTTGGTTTTATCTAGATTGATTTCTTTTAAACTCTTTTTTAAACTACCAAAAAGATAACCACCTGTTTGGAAAAAGATCGACTTTCCATCTGCGGCAAAATAAGGTTGTTCTCCACCGACCGAAATGAGCGTTGGATCACCTCCATTCGCATCCATCAAATAGATACCCGGCTCTTTCGTATGCACAAAACCTTGGTTCGTATTTCCACCTTCCTTTCGGTAAATAATTTGTTTTCCATCCGGACTATAACGAGGAGTTCGATAAATTCCTTTGGTCTTACTGATGGTAGTAGAAGATTTGGTAGCCAAGTTCATTTTCATTAGTTGACCCAATTCTTCATCATCCCAAGTTACATAAAGAATCGATTGTCCATCAGGAGAAAAACTAGGTTCAAAAGCCAAGGTACCTTCTTTTGTGATTCGAGTTGGTTTACCATTCGGCAGGGTACTTTTCCATAAACTTCCTAAAGCATTAAAGACCACGGTTTTTCCGTCTGGCGACGTCACTAGTTGACGGATAACTTTGATATCAAATTCTTCCGGCGCCACTTCTTGTTCAAACAAAACCGTCTCTGCGAATTGATGATCGGCAGTTACTTGGAAAGGAATTTCGGTGGCCTTTTTTGTCTCAACATTTACCCGCCAGATTTTACCTTTACCCCAAATCACAATTTCTTTTCCACTTGGCATCCAGTCAAAACCGGTATAGGCACCAAAGATCGCCCAAGCTTCCGTTTGGTCTTTACTCAATCCATCAAAGAGCGGATAGTCGTGACCAGTTTCTAAATCATGTACAAATAAAACTGTCTTTTCTCTTACTCTTCGAATGTATGCCATTCGGTTACCATCTGGTGCAATCTGCGGACGACAAGCACCACCCGGTCCACCAAGAATCTGCTTGGTTTCCCCTGTTTCTCGATCATAACGGAAGATCACATAAATTTGAGAATTCGGATCTTTATTATATTGAAAAAATCCACCAGGATACATGTCTTCGCTATAATAAATATAACGACCATCTGGAGAAACAGCAGGTTCGTTAACATCTTGCTGATCATTTTTTCTTTTAGTCAATTGAATACCGCCACCACCAGACTTATGGTACATCCACATCTCTCCAGCACCTAAAGAACGCTGACTGGTAAAGTGTTTTCTAGCCACAAAATAATCCGTATTTGGAATCCAATCGGCGTTATTCAGCAAGCGAAAACTTTCTTTGGTAATCTGTTTTTCATCTGAACCATCGGCCTTCATCGACCAGATATTATCACCACCGCCAGCATCAGAAGTAAACAGGATATGTTTCCCATCTGGACTAAAACGCGGTTGTACTTCCCAAGCCAAACCACTACGCAGCGCAGTCGCTTTTCCACCAGAGATTGGCATTTTATAAATATCACCCAATAGATCAAAAATGATATGTTGTCCATCCGGACTGACATCCAAATTCATCCAAGTTCCTTCGGTCAAATTAAAGCTGGCTTTTTTATAGGTACCCGGCGGTTGATTGACATCCCATTTTTCGGGTTTGTCCTGTGCGGATAAAAGGAAGGTGATTAAGCAGAAGCTTAATAGAAATAACTTTCTCATGGTTTGTAGTTTAATTTGAAATAGAATAGCATCAAAGGTAAAAAAATAATTAGAAAGGATAGACGATTTTAAATGCAAATTAAAGGTTGAAATCCACTTTTGGGGGACCATTAAATGAACAGAATTCCTAAAAAGTCCATCACTTTTATTATATTTGATCATAAACTTCTATCAGAAAAAAAATCAAATATGAACGACGAAGAAATTTACAAGGAGGCAAGACAAAAAGTGAATGCAAAGAAGGGATTCTTTGCGCATTTACTAACGTTTGCTCTAATCATCGGAATGCTTTACTTTATCATTTGTTATGAAGCTGGAGGTCCACTTCTTCCGGTGGTGGTAGTAGCCATGAGCTGGGGAATTGGACTAGGAATACATTACCTCAAAACCTTCGGAACGGAGCATTTAGATTTTCTAGGTTTTGAATCGGACTGGGAAGAGCAAGAACTGCAAAAAGAAGTAGAACGGTTGGAACGTAAGCGAGAATTAAAGGATCGCCTCAAGAACGAAAAAAGTTTGCTAGATGACTCTGAACCCTTAAAGCTAAAAGAAATTGTCAAGAAGCCATTACGAAGAGATATGGACTGACACGAGCTTTGTGAAATCTGCGCGCTAGCAAGAAGCCGAGCAAGGTTTCGTAAAGCGGAGCTTGGATGAACAACCAAGGGCTCACGCTTCTTGTCTCTTCACCATGAGGTGAAAACGAACGCTCGGCTTTTAGCTAATCCTTGGAGGATAATTCGTCTTTCTTCACGTTAAAGAGCAAATTGCGCTTGCTTTTGAATTTGCTTTTGCTTTTGAAAAAAGAATGAGTTAAAACTTAAATTGTTCTTCTACTTCAAACAAAACCTCTTCACCTCCACGCATCTGCCCAAACCGAGGGACATGCTTGGCTGGCTTAGCACGTCGATTAGCCTAAACGTCCCCAATGCTTCCCTCGTTTTACGAACTTTGGCTTACGCGCTAGCTATCTCACGAAGTTCGTAAAACTAGCTCCTCTCCGCCACGCATCTGCCCCAACCGATCCAATCCCGCCTCCGTCACCACCAACACTCTTGGATATCCGCCTGTCGTCTGTGCATCCCGCATCAATACGATCAGCTGACCAGCAGGCGTAAGTTGAACTACGCCAGGAACGACCGGAGAGGTAAGAAGAGAAATAGAATGTTTAAACGCATCTATTTTTGGAGTTAAAGAATAAGCCATTCGAGAAGCAGTAGGTGAGATGGTAAAGGTGGCGTTTTTTAGAATGGATTTTTGATCGGGTGAGAGTAAATCGTACTCCGGCCCTGCCATCGTTAGAATAGTTTTATCCTGGAATAATAGGGGTTTTTTGAGTCGTGCATTGGTCGTTGGTAGGGGAGAACTAGATTCAAAATAAAGCAGATCTCCTTTCTTAAATCGCAAGGCAGGACTGATTCCAGCAACGGGACTTACCGAACCAAACAACGCTTTAGTTTGAAACCCATTTTGAATACTAAGATAGGTTCTAAATCCTTTAGCGGTATTTCCAAATTTTAAAACATCTCCATCTTTAAAATGGATTAGTTCTGGATGATTAAGTTTTTGATTATTTTGAAAAACAGCAATAGAAGCTCCTGCCAAAGCCAGTTGTCCGTTTCCGTGCGCACGAAGGGTTGGTCCGATTCCGGTGATTTCTAGGACGGGTAAGTTGGGTGGGTTGTTAAGTTTTAGGTTGGCGCGACGAGCGGATAGTCGATCCATGGCACCTCCTTGTGGAACGCCCCAGTTGCGACCCAAGGTCCTTCCTTGATCTTGTAGCGAGGTGTATAAACCCGGTTGTATAAATTCCAGTTTATGCTCCATCTTCTCTGTTTTTTAAAATGGGAAGCGTAGCGCTATTGGAAAAGTCTGCTTTAGAAACTGAGGTGAATTTTAAATAATCTCCAGCCTGAAAAGGCGTAGGCGGATTTTGACTTGGATTAAAGAGACCGACTTTGGTTTGTCCAATTAATTGCCATCCGCCCGGACTCGCTTGCGGATAAATGCCGGTTTGTTGACCTGCAATTCCGACGGCACCTTTGGGAACTTTTGGTCGCGGCGTTGCTTTGCGAGGCATCGCTAACTTAGGATCGAGTCCACCAAGGTATAAGAACCCAGGTAAAAATCCAATAAAATAGATTCGGTAAAAAGGGGCGGTATGAAGCTGAATGAAATCCTCCATCTCTAACGATGTTTGTTCGCAAGCTTCCAAAAGGTCAGGACCTAAACTTGGATCATAGCAGACTGGAATTTCCCAATATTTTTTAGTTTCCATTTTATTAAAACCAAAAATTTGGTAAGCTTCCAATAATAAATGTTTTAAGGATTTGAAAGTGATTTTTTCTTGTTTAAACCGAATGGCTAAAGTAGCATAAGCAGGATTAGTAGCCAAGATAAATTCCTCAAATTCCTTTTTAATAAATTCCTCAAACGCTAATAACTCCTCTGATATCTCTAACGAAATTTTGGCTGGCCAAGAGACTAATAAAAAAGCCTCGCCCAGTGGTTGTACGGTGATCTTAAATTTTCCCATCCTTCATCTGATTCCTAATATAACTAAGAATTTCTATCGCTTTTGGATTGTCACCATGTACACAAAAAGTATCTACCATGAGTGGAACTTCAGTTCCTGAAACGGAAATTACTTTCCCTGTTCGAATGATATGCTCGGCATGATTCCAAGCCAATTCGGGATCTCTAATCATGGCACTTGGTTCAATCCTCGATAATAATTTTCCATCATCATTATAATTTCTATCCAAAAAACCTTCTCCCCAAATTGGATAGCCTGCTCGTGCGCCCGTCTCTGCCAACACCGATCCCGGTGGACAAAAAATTACCCAATCGCTACTATAGTTTTTCAATACGGAAATAAAAATTCTGGACAAGCCTTCATCGTATGCCACGTCGTGATACAAGGCGCCATGCAATTTGATATGATGAATCTCCGCTTTAAATTCTTGTGCAATTCGAATGAAATTACTGATCTGTGCCGCCAAAGTATCCCACAAATCTAAGGTAGACATCTCCATGGTTTTTCTACCAAAATTCTCCCGATCGGGATAGCCAGGATGGAGACCAATCAGCACCTCATTTTCTTGCGCAAGTTGAATACAAGAACTGATCGTTTCATTATCTCCCGCATGTCCTCCACAAGCAATATTAGCTGCATCAATCATCGGCATCAATTGCGGCGCAAGGTTAAGTCCTTCTCCAAGATCACAGTTAATATTTATCATTTTTTTCATAATTCTAAAATACAAAATTTCCCAAGACCCCAGTCAGAAAAAGGAAAAAACAAAATAAGCCTCACCAGTAATCAAAGAGCGGGTGGAGGTTCTTCCTTTAGGAAGTTAGTAGGCCGCAGAGCAAAAAAAAACAACCTCAACCTCAATGCCTAAAAATGACGAACTTATTCAACGACCTGCCTGCCGGCAGG
>CALKJE010000199.1 GCA_937995675.1 uncultured Saprospiraceae bacterium | reverse complement strand
AGAAAAAAGGCGAAGAGTTGGATAATTTTATCAGTTTGTAAGCAATTTTGGAGTTTTTAAACAACATTCATAATGTTGGATTGTTTATTAAGTTCATTCTTGAAATGTTTTAGTGTTTAATTTTCAACAATTCAACAATTCAACAATTCAACAATTCAACAATTCAACGATTCAACGATTCAACAAAAAAGAAGGATCTCACCGAGGTCCTTCTTTTTTTATTAAAAATTATCCTTCATCATCTGAATAGCGATGGCCATTAGAATGACTCCAAAGACTTTACGTAAAGTAGCAGAAACCTGTGGAGATATTTTTTTTGAAATCCAACTAAGAGAATTAAGGATGATAAAAACGAATATGAGGTTGATGATAATACCTGCTAGGATACTATAATTATCAAATTCTGCTTTTAGAGAAATAATCGTGGTCAAGGTTCCTGCTCCTGCAATCAATGGAAAAGCAATCGGAACAATACTTCCTTCCCCTCCATCATCGTGGTGATTACGAAAAATTCTAATTCCCAAAATCATTTCTAACCCAATAAATAAAATGATCAGCGCTCCTGCTAAAGCAAAAGAGGCAACACTGATACCGAACAGTCCTAGTAAGGTGGCTCCAAAAAATAAGAATACCAACATAATGGAGGCCGCCGAAAAAGTCGCTACACCTGCACTGATTTTTAATCCATCTCGCTTCATATTGATCAAAACCGGTAAAGATCCAATAATGTCAATTACGGAGAATAAAATAAGAGTAACTGATAAAATTGCTGTAACATTCATAAGAAAAAATTTAAAAGATTATTATTGATGTGAGTCAGGAGTTTGAAATAAATTTTTTAATCAAAGAATCATCACCTTTCAGTTAAGTTTGGGATTTTTTGCTTCTTGCTGCTCGCTATTCGCTTCTTGCTTCCATTTATCGCGATAGAAGAGATGAGCTAATGCTAATTAGCGAACCCGAAGGGACGGGTGGCCAAGCAAGAAGCAAGCGGCAAGAAGCATTTTCTAAAGCCTTTTTATTATTAAATTGAAATTCAACTCCTGGTTCGCATTATTTATAGAATATTTCGTTTTTAATTCTAACACAAATAACGGACGAAAAGTGCTTAAATGTAAGTTGATTTGTATTTATTAGTTAATATTGACTCATTTTGATTATTTTTGCGTCAAATGTTTATTTTTTAATTCTGTTTTTTATGAATAAAAATCAATTAGACCCATTTGATGTCAGATTGCTAAACGAATTGACAGCCGACGCTCGAATTCCATTGGTACAATTGTCCAAAAAGCTCAATGTTTCGAACACTTTGATCCACCAACGGATGCGAAAATTGAAGGAAGCAGGCATTATAAATAAGGCAACCTATGATCTAGATCCGTGGAAATTAGGTTTTCAAACTTGTTCGTATACACAGATCATGCTCTCAGATAGTAAACATCATCGGACGGTAGAAGCAGAACTAGAAAAGATTCCAGAAATTGTAGAATGTGTCAACATCGCAGGTCGTTATGCCATCTTGGTAAAAATCTATGCTCGAGATAATCGACACTTGCGGGATATTATTTATGAAAAGATTCTGAAAATTGAAGCAGTGGAAGGATCGAATTCAACGATTAGTTTTGAAACGGCTTTTAGAAGGAACGTGGCTTTGGTGTCTGGTGGTGATAATGAATAGTGTGGTAATGAATAATGTTTTAATGAATAATGCACTTTTGGCGTGTTATTTAATGAATAATGCGAATCAGGGGTTGGAAATAAATATATGAATTAAAGAAACATCATCTTATTATTCATTTTGAGATATTGTTGCTTCTTGCTGCTCGCTATTTGCTTCTTGCTCCCTTCTATCGCACGCGATAGAGGGAAGCAAATAGCCAGAAGCAAGCGGCAAGAAGCATTTTCCAAAGCCCTTTTTTATTTTAATTAGAAATTCAACTCCTGATTCGCATGAATAATTAATAATGCTTTTTTTTATTGTGATAGAAGGGGGCAAATAGTAAGAACTAACCGGACGACAAGAAGCATCTTTCAACTCAAAAACTCAAAACCCAAACCTCAAAACTTGTTAAAGGAAATCGTAACTTTGCGGGCCTGAAAGGAATAGAAAGGAGGCTTTTGCAAAAAAACTCAACCAAATGGTGTTTAATATCGTTGAAGTAATTCAATTAGTTGGTTAAAATATAGGATGGATAGATTAATTAAACAAGGGCAAACGGCTTTGCCTACTTCGTGGGGAAATTTTACGATGATTGCTTACTCGGTAACGGAGGAGGAACCGATGCCGCATTTGGCGATGGTGCATGAGGATTTTGATCCAACCAAGCCTGTCTATTTGCGAATTCATAGTGAATGTTTGACGGGGGATCTTTTTCATAGTCATCGTTGTGATTGTGGAGAACAATTAGATCGAGCGATGGAGATGGCGGCTGAAAAGGGTGGGGTAGTTTTATATCTCAGACAGGAAGGTCGAGGCATTGGGTTAATCAACAAAATCAAAGCCTATAATCTACAAGATGAAGGGCTGAATACAGCGGATGCCAATAGTCATCTTGGTTTAGAAGTAGATGGACGACATTATGATATTGCGCTGCAAATGATGAAAGATCTAAAGATTAGTGAAGTTCATTTATTGACCAATAATCCGTTGAAATTAGAGGCGGTGGAAGATTCTGAGGTAAAAGTAATTAGCCGAATTCCGCTAGTGATCAAAGCTAAAGCTGAGAATTTTAATTATCTAAAGACGAAGAAGGATTTGATGGGACATTTTTTGGATAATGATTGAGGGGGAGGTAATGAATAATTTTTTGATGAAAAATTAATAATGCACTTTTGGCGTGTTTTTTTTAATGAATAATTTACTCCTGGTGTGTTTACTAATAATGAATAATATATCTTCTAACGTGTTATTCTTTTCTACAAGTCTGTGGCTGTTCTGGCCAATTCTATGATTTCTTTTCTA
Organism: uncultured Saprospiraceae bacterium; assembly: GCA_937995675.1. Lineage (GTDB taxonomy): Bacteria > Bacteroidota > Bacteroidia > Chitinophagales > Saprospiraceae > JALZUU01. The sequence goes on along the minus strand of CALKJE010000199.1, from coordinate 85 downwards.
GTTTCCCAATTTAATAAGTCAGTGTTTTTTACCGTTCGTCGGATTTTTCTGATCTTTTATCTGAAAAAGTAATTAGATATTTGTC